>NZ_JBSFIE010000015.1:0-184818 GCF_053597395.1 Streptomyces sp. NPDC001415 | reverse complement strand
TCCGCCGCGATGGGGGTCCCCCCTGTTCATGGGGGTCCCCCCTGTTCGAGCGAAGCCGAGAACTTGGGGGAGAAGCCGAGAACTTGGGGGAGCGAGCAACCACGCACGGCCCGCGGCCGAGACCGGGTTCAGGGGCGCGGGGAACTGCGCAAACCAGCCGCCCCGGTCCGCAGGTGACGCCAAGGGGCGCGGGGAACTGCGCAGCCGCTCATCCCACCCGCCGCAGGGGTGAGACGCGCGTGGGGCCGGGGGCGCAGCCCCAGGGGGCCCTTCCCAGGGGACATACCGACTGGTTAGTCTGTCGGGGCATTCGGCACGCAGAGAGGCGGGTCTCCATGAGCACGGGACAGGCGATTCAGGGCGCCGCGGTGGTCGTCACCGGCGCGGGCGGCGGCATCGGCGCCGCCCTCGCGCGGAGATTCGCGGCGGAAGGCGCCCGCGTCGTCGTCAACGACCTGGACGCGGACAAGGCCCGTAAGACCGCTGACGAGGTCGGCGGCATAGCCGTGCCGGGTGATGCGTCCGGCATCGTCGGGGCCGCCCGTGACGCGCTCGGCGGGGCCGTCGACATCTACTGCGCCAACGCGGGCCTGGGATCCGGCGGTTCGGAGGCCGCCCCCGAGGATGTATGGGCCGCGGCCTGGGACGTCAACGTGATGGCCCACGTCAGGGCCGCTCGCGAGCTGCTGCCCGAATGGCTGGAGCGCGGCGCCGGGCGGTTCGTGTCCACCGTCTCCGCCGCCGGGCTGCTCACCATGATTGGCGCGGCTCCATACAGCGTCACCAAGCACGGCGCGCTCGCCTTCGCGGAGTGGCTGTCGCTGACCTACCGCCACCGCGGCATCCAGGTCCACGCGATCTGCCCGCAGGGCGTGCGCACCGACATGCTGGACGCCACCGGATCGGCCGGCGACCTCGTGCTCAAGCCCACCGCGATCGAGCCCGACGAGGTGGCCGAGGCCCTCTTCGCCGCCATGGCCGACGACCGCTTCCTCGTGCTGCCCCACCCCGAGGTCGCCGACTACTACACGGCCCGTGCCGCCACCCCCGACCGCTGGCTGACCAGCATGAACCACCTCCAGCAGAAGTGGGAGACGAGCGCCGAATGACCTCGATCTACGCGGCCAAGCCCTGGCTCGCCCAGCTCAGCGAGGCCCAGCGGGCGGACATCGCCCCGGCCGAGACCGTGCTGCACTCCTTCCGTGCCGCCGCCGCCCGCACCCCCGAACGCACCGCGCTCGCCTACTTCGACGGCCGTCTCAGCTACGCCGAGACCGACGCGCTCTCCGACTCCGTGGCCGGGCACCTCGCCGCCCGGGGCCTGGCCCGCGGCGACCGCGTCGCACTCATGCTGCAGAACACCCCGCACTTCGTGATCGCCCTGCTCGGCGCGTGGAAGGCCGGGGCCACCGTGGTCCCGCTCAACCCGATGTACAAGTCGGGCGAGGTCGCGCACGTGCTGCACGACGCCGAGGTCAGCGCGCTGATCTGCTCCGACCGCGCTTGGGAGGGCTACCTGCGCGAGACCGCGGCCGACTCCCCGGTCCGCATCGCGCTGACCGCCTGCGAACTCGACCTCCAGACGACCAACGACGAGCGAGTGCTCGGCTTCGAGCGGATGCCCGCGCCCGTCGACACCGACGACCTCGTGGCCGTCGCCCGGCAGGGACTCGACGCCCCCTCGGGCCGGGAACTTTCCGCCGACGACACGGCGTTGATCAGTTACACGTCCGGCACCAGCGGCACCCCCAAGGGCGCGATGAACACCCATCGCGGCATCACCTACAACGCGGAGAGGCAGCGCACTGGACATCCGATAGCAGAAGGCTCGGGCTACTTCGCGCTCGCGCCGCTCTTCCACATCACCGGCATGGTCTGCGAACTCGCCGCCTGCATCGCCAACGCGGGCACCCTGATCCTGGCCTACCGCTTTCACCCGGGTGTCGTCCTCGACGCCTTCGCCGAACACCGCCCCGCCTACACGGTCGGCCCCTCCACGGCCTTCATGGCGCTGGCGGCCACCCCCGGCGTCACCCGGGAGCACTTCGCCTCCTTCGAGGTCATCTCGTCGGGCGGCGCGCCCCTGCCGCCCGCCCTTGTCGAGAAGTTCCGCGAGGGCTTCGGTCCGTACATCCGCAACGGGTACGGGCTGACCGAGTGCACCGCCCCCTGTGCCTCGGTGCCGCCCGAGAAGGAAGCGCCGGTCGACCCGGTCTCCGGGACGCTCTCCGTCGGCGTGCCCGGGCCCGAGACGGTGGTGCGGATCGTCGACCTCGAAGGCAACGAGGTGCCCTTCGGCGAGCAGGGCGAGATCGTGGTGCGCGGGCCGCAGGTCGTGCCCGGCTACTGGCGCCGCCCCGACGCCACCGCCGAGGCGTTCCCCGACGGCGAGCTGCGTACCGGCGACATCGGGTTCATGGACAAGGACGGCTGGCTCTACGTGGTCGACCGCATGAAGGACATGATCAACGCGTCCGGGTTCAAGGTCTGGCCGCGCGAGGTCGAGGACGTCCTGTACACCCACCCGGCGGTCCGCGAGGCGGCCGTGGTGGGCATCCCCGACGCGTACCGGGGCGAGAGCGTCAAGGCGTACGTCAGCCTGCGCCCGGGCGCCGAGGCCGACCCGGCCGAACTCGCCGCGTACTGCGAGGAGCGGCTCGCCGCCTACAAGTACCCGCGCGAGGTGGAGATCCTGGCGGAGCTTCCCAAGACCACGAGTGGGAAGATCCTCAGGCGGGAACTGCGCACCCAGGCGTAGCGCCCGTCGGACACGACAACCGCACGACCAGCACACAGCGAGGGGCCCGGCCCCTCGCGCACGTACGAGAGAAAGGTGGCGGCGATGGCCAAGGCGACGGACACAAGCGGCACCACCCCCGTCCCCCAGCGGCTGCTCGCCGCCGCCACCCGCCTCTTCGCGGAGAACGGCTACGACCGCACCTCCGTGCAGGAGATCGTCGAGGCGGCGGGCGTCACCAAGGGCGCGCTCTACCACTACTTCGGCTCCAAGGAGGACCTCCTCCAGGAGGTGTACGCGCGGGTGCTGCGCCTCCAGCAGGAGCGGCTCGACGCGTTCGCCGACGCGGACGAGCCCATCGAGCGGCGGCTGCGCGAGGCGGCCGCCGACGTGGTGGTGACCACCATCGACAACCTCGACGACGCGGCGATCTTCTTCCGCTCGATGCACCATCTGAGCCCCGAGAAGAACAAGCAGGTCCGCGCCGAGCGGCGCCGCTATCACGAGCGGTTCCGCGCGCTCATCGAAGAGGGCCAGGCCGCCGGGGTGTTCTCCACCGCGACCCCGGCCGACCTGGTGGTGGACTACCACTTCGGCTCGGTCCACCACCTGTCCACCTGGTACCGCCCGGACGGGCCGCTCACCCAGCAGCAGGTCGCCGACCACTTGGCGGACCTGCTGCTGCGCGCGCTGCGCCCCTGAACCCCAACCACCGCTGATCGGCGGCCAGTTCGCGGTGGTGGAGGGCTCGGTGCGTTCATCGAACCCTCCGCCGGAGCCGGTCCTTCTACAAGTACTTCTTCAGCTCGCGGCGGGCCAGCGAGCGCTGGTGGACCTCGTCCGGGCCGTCCGCGAGCCTCAACGTCCTCGCCGCGGCCCAGAGTTCGGCCAGCGGGAAGTCCTGGCTGACGCCACCCGCTCCGTGCAGCTGGACCGCGTTGTCGATGATGTCGACGACCGTACGCGGCGTGGCGATCTTGATGGCCTGGATCTCGGTGTGCGCCCCGCGGTTGCCCACGGTGTCCATCAGCCAGGCCGTCTTCAGGACGAGCAGCCTGAGCTGCTCGACCGCGACGCGGGCGTCCGCGATCCACTCCTGGACCACGCCCTGCTGGGCGATGGGCTTGCCGAAGGCCGTACGGGACACGGCCCTTCGGCACATCAGCTCGATGGCACGCTCGGCCATGCCGATCAGCCGCATGCAGTGGTGGATCCGGCCCGGACCGAGCCGGGCCTGGGCGATCGCGAAGCCGCCGCCGGCCTCGCCGACCAGGTTGCTCGCGGGCACCCGGGCGCCGTGGAAGACGACCTCGGCGTGACCGCCGTGGTAGTGGTCCTCGTACCCGTAGACCTGCATGGCGCGGCGGATCTCGACGCCCGGGGTGTCGCGCGGGACCAGGATCATCGACTGCTGGCGGCGCACATCGGCGCCCGCGGGGTCGGTCTTGCCCATCACGATGAAGATCTTGCAGTCCGGGTTCATCGCGCCGGAGATGTACCACTTGCGGCCGGTGATGACGTAGTCGTCAGCACCATCGGAGGAGCGCTCGATCCGCGTCTCGATGTTGGTGGCGTCGGAGGAGGCGACCTCGGGCTCGGTCATCGCGAACGCCGAGCGGATCTCCCCGGCGAGCAGCGGCTCAAGCCACTGCTTCTTCTGCTCGTCCGAGCCGAACTGGGTCAGGACCTCCATGTTCCCGGTGTCGGGGGCCGCGCAGTTGAGGGCGGTGGGTGCCAAGTGCGGGGAGCGGCCGGTGATTTCGGCCAGCGGGGCGTACTGGAGGTTGGTGAGCCCCGCGCCGTACCGCGCGTCGGGAAGGAACAGGTTCCACAGGCCCTGCCTGCGCGCCTCGGCCTTGAGGTCCTCCACCACCTGCGGGGTGTCCCACGGCGATGCGAGCAGGGCGCGCTGCTCGTGGGCGACGGCCTCGGCGGGGTGGACGTACTCGTCCATGAAGGCCAGGAGCTTGGCCCGCAGTTCTTCGGTGCGGGCGTCGAATGCGAAGTCCATGAGGGGCGGTCAGCCTTCCTGAAGGGTGGTGAGGCCGTGCTCGATGAAGACGGGGACCAGCTCGCCGATGCGGTCGAAGCCGGCGCCCACGGTCTGGCCGAGGGTGTAGCGGTAGTGGATGCCTTCGAGGATCACGGCGAGCTTGAACCAGGCGAACGCCGTGTACCAGGAGATGGCGGAGGTGTCCCGGCCGGAGCGGGCGGCGTAGCGTTCGACCAGCTCGGCGGGGGAGGGGTGGCCGGGCGCGCCGGCCGTCGTGGACACCGGCGAGTCGGGTATCTCCAGCTTCGCGCTGTACATCACGAGCAGGCCGAGGTCGGTCAACGGGTCGCCCAGCGTGGACATCTCCCAGTCCAGGACCGCCTTGATCCGGTCGTCGTCGCCGATCAGTACGTTGTCGAGGCGGTAGTCGCCGTGGACGACGGCGGGGGCGGGCGAGACGGGGAGCTCGCGGCCGAGGGCCGCGTGCAGCTCGTCGATGCCGGCGAGGTCGCGGTTGCGGGAGGCGTCGAGCTGCTTGCCCCAGCGGCGCAGCTGCCGGTCGAGGAAGCCCTCGGGCCGCCCGAAGTCGCCGAGTCCGACGGCCTCGGGGTCCACGGCGTGCAGCTCGACGAGCGTGTCGACCAGCGCGAGCACGGCCGCCCGGGTCCGCTCGGCGCCGAGCGGCGTGAGCTGTTCCGCGGTGCGGTACGGCGTCCCGGCCACGTACTCCATGACGTAGAACGGCGAGCCGAGCACCGACTCGTCCTCGCACAGCAGCACCGGCTCGGGCACCGGGACGGCCGTGGGGTGCAGGGCGCTGATCACCCGGTGCTCGCGCTTCATGTCGTGCGCGGTGGCCAGCACATGGCCCAGCGGGGGCCGCCGCACCACCCACTGACCGCTCCCGTCCGTGACGACGTACGTCAGGTTGGAGCGGCCCCCCTCGATCAGCCGGGCCCTGAGCGGTCCGCTCACCAGGCCCGGCCGCACGCGGTCGAGGTAAGCCCGCAGCTGCTCCGGGTCGAGGCCTGGCGGGGGGACTGTGCTCATGTTCGGCACCTCCGGAACGGGGTCGGCGTCCTGTCCCGACCCAGGCTACCGACCAGTCGGTATGCCGTCCAGGGTGGACCGTGCATCACGGCGTGACCAGAAGTGAACCAAAGGGCTGGGGGCGGGTGTCAGAACAGTACGGCGACGGCGAAGCAGGCCAGGGCCACCGTGCAGGCGGCCGTGGCGATCGCGGCGCGCGCCCCGAGGACCCGGGGGTGCGCGGCGCCGCTCAGGGTCTGGATGCGGCGGTGCGCGACGGCCAGGAACCCGAGCCACACAAGACCGCTGAGCGTCAGAGCGACGAGCCCGAGCGGAGAACTCCCCTTGTGCACAGCCTGTTTGGCGGCGAGCACGGCGGCCACCGTGCAGGACAGTGTGGTGCGCCGCCAGGCGAGCCGGGTCCGCTCCGGCTGGAGCCCCGGGTCGCGGGCGGGCACCGGCGAGGGCATCAGCCGGCCCAGCCGAAGACGACGACCACCACCATCACCACGGCGACCACCGCGACGGCGAGGCTCAGGAGCGTGGGGAACCGCGACACCGGCAGATCCTCGCCGCGCCGCATGGCCCGCTCGCAGCGCACCCAGTGGTTCACCGCCCGCAGCGCGCAAAGGACCCCGGCGGCGAGCAGCGCGAGGGCGAGCGCGACCCGGACGCCCCAGCGCAGGTCGGGCAGGAACTGATCGACCGCGAAACCGCCCCCGACCAGCGCGAGCGAGGTCCTGATCCAGGCCAGGAAGGTGCGCTCGTTGGCGAGCGAGAACCGGTAGTCGGGGGTCTCGCCCTCCTCGCCGATGCGCTGGGGCGCGAACCACAGCCGCAAGGTCTGCACGATCGTGATCACCCGCCGCACCCTACCCGGCGGCTCCTCGGGACAGGCCTCAGGAAGGCCGGTCGTCCAGGTCGCGGGCGCCCTCCGGGCAGCCCTCGGGGTCGGGACAGCCCTCAGGTCAGTTCTATGCCCCACGCGCGCAGCCGTTGCCAGGCCGCGAGGCCGTCCGGCACCCACTCCCACGTCCCGATCCGGCGCTCCAGCTCGGCGAGCGGCAGGAAGTCGTACCAGGCGACCTCCTCCACCTGCGGATTCACCGGGAGCTCGCAGCGCACCTCGTACACGGCCGACCACCAGCTCTGCTCGCCGTTCTCGTAGAGGAACTTGAACAGGGGCGCGGGCTGCGGCAGCCCGGAGACGCCGAGCTCCTCCTCGGCCTCGCGCAGCGCCGCCTCGTCGTACGACTCGCCCGCGCCGACCACCCCGCCGACGAACATGTCGTACAGGGAGGGGAAGACGAGCTTGTCCGGGGTGCGGCGGTGCACGAAGGTCCGGCCCGCCGCGTCCCTGGCCAGGATGAACACGCAGCGGTGCCGCATGTTGCGGGCGTACGCGTCGGCGCGCCGGGCCTGCCCGATCACGGTGTCCCGCTCGTCGACGATGTCCAGGATTTCGTCAGCCGGGTTCATGAGGCCATGAAACCATCGCCCGGCGTGCGCCTCAGTGCGGCTGGAGGTCGCGGGTCTCTTCCTTCGGCGCCGTGCCCGACGGCATCGCCGGGTGCAGTCCGAGCAGCACGATCCCCGTCACGATCGCCGCGAGCCCGGCCGCCTCCCAGGCCAGCGCGCCCGAGTCGGTACGCAGCCGGTCTCCGAGGAAGCCGACCCCGCAGGCGATCCCCGCGAGCGGCTGGGCGGCCGTCAGGGCGGGCAGCGACATCCGCAGCGGGGCCGTCTCGAAGGCGCTCTGGACCATGACCAGACCGGTCACGCCGAGCGCGATCACCCCGTACGGCTGCCAGCTCGTCATCAGCTCCGCCCAGCCGCCGGCCGACAGGCGCTGGCCGCTGATCCGGGTCAGCGCGTCCTGGAGGCCGTACAGCAGGCCCGCGGCGACGGCCAGCATCACCGGGGCCGCGACGCTCAGCCGGTCGTGCTTGGCGAGGCCCGCCAGCATCAGGGCGATGCCGACCACCAGGCCCACGATCAGCCAGTGCCGCAGCGCCCCCGCCTCCGAGACGCTGCCGTGCGGCTGGCCCGCGACGATGAACGCGGTCACCCCGCCCGCGAGCAGCGCGAGCCCCGCCCAGCCCTGGCGGCCCAGCGGCTGGCGGGTCCAGAGTCTGGACAGCCACATCGCGAAGAACAGGTTGGTGGCCACCAGCGGCTCGACGAGCGAGACCTCGCCCCAGCCCAGCGCGAGCGCGCTCAGCACCATGCCCGCCACCATCAGGCCTATCCCGGCCAGCCAGCGCGGCATCCGCACCAGGTCGAGCAGCAGCCGCGGCGACATGAAGTCGCTCAGGGGGGCGTGCTGCGCCGCGTTCTGCTGCAGCACGAAGCCCGAGCCCAGACAACATGCTGCGCTCACGGCGAGGACGAGGACCAGAACCGACACGACGTACACCTCAAGTACGGCCGGGGGGTGCCAACTTGGCCGACGATAGCGTCCCCGGGGCGCGGATGCCTCCCGGGTGCCCGCACCCGGGCGGTTGACGCCGGGTGACTGCCCACCGAAGATCTGACGCACGGGTAACTTGGCGGACGAGCGGAGTGAGCGGCCCATGGCGTACGACGCCGATGTGATCGTGGTCGGGGCGGGGCTCGCGGGCCTGGTGGCAACGGCCGAGCTGGCGGACGCCGGCAAGAAGGTGATCCTGCTCGACCAGGAGCCCGAGCAGTCGCTCGGCGGCCAGGCCCACTGGTCCTTCGGCGGGCTCTTCCTGGTGGACTCGCCCGAGCAGCGCCGCATGCGGATCAAGGACAGCCGGGCCCTCGCGCTCCAGGACTGGTACGGCACGGCCGGCTTCGACCGGGACGAGGACCACTGGCCGCGCAAGTGGGCCGAGGCGTACGTCGACTTCGCGGCCGGCGAGAAGCGGGCGTGGCTGCACGCCCAGGGGGTCCGCTTCTTCCCCGTGGTGGGCTGGGCCGAGCGGGGCGGTTACGACGCCAACGGGCATGGCAACTCCGTTCCCCGCTTCCACATCACCTGGGGCACCGGGCCGGGCATCGTGGCCCCGTTCGAGCGGAGGGTGCGGGAGGCCGCCGCCCGGGGGCTTGTTCAGTTCGGGTTCAGGCACCGGGTGACGGGCCTCGGACGCACCGCCGGGACCGTCGACACCGTGACCGGCGAGATCCTGGAGCCGTCCGGCGCCGAACGAGGGACCGCGTCCACCCGGACCGCGACCGGCTCCTTCGAGCTTAAGGCGCAGGCGGTCATAGTGACCAGCGGCGGCATCGGAGGCAACCACGACCTCGTGAGGTCGCAGTGGCCCCAGCGGCTCGGCACCCCGCCCGAGCACATGCTCTCCGGCGTGCCCGCCCATGTGGACGGTCTCATGCTGGGCATCGCGGAGCAGGCCGGCGCCCATCACATCAACCGCGACCGGATGTGGCACTACACCGAGGGCATCCAGAACTGGAACCCCATCTGGGCCCGGCACGGCATCCGCATCCTGCCCGGCCCCTCCTCGCTCTGGCTGGACGCACGCGGCAACCGGCTGCCCGTTCCGCTCTTCCCCGGCTTCGACACCCTCGGCACGCTCGACCACATCATGAAGACCGGCCACGACTACACGTGGTTCGTGCTCGACCAGAAGATCATCGGCAAGGAGTTCGCGCTCTCGGGCTCCGAGCAGAACCCCGACCTCACCGGCAAGTCCGTACGGGGTGTCATCGGGCGGGCCCGGGCCGATGTGCCGGGCCCGGTGAAGGCGTTCATGGACCACGGCGCCGACTTCGTCGTGGAGAGGGACCTGGCCTCGCTGGTGCGCGGCATGAACGCGCTCACCAAGGAGCCCCTGATCGACGAGGCCGCGCTGCGCCGCGAGATCGTGGCCCGCGACCGCGAGATCGCCAACCCGTTCACCAAGGACCTCCAGGTCACCGCCATCCGGGGGGCGCGCAACTACCTCGGCGACAAGCTCATCCGCACCGCGACCCCGCACCGCATCCTGGACCCGAAGGCGGGCCCGCTGATCGCGGTCAAGCTGCACATCCTGACCCGCAAGTCGCTCGGCGGCCTGGAGACCGACCTCTCCTCCCGCGTGCTCACCGCAGGCGGCGAACCGCTGCCGGGCGTGTACGCGGCGGGGGAGGCGGCCGGCTTCGGCGGCGGAGGCGTCCACGGCTACCGCTCCCTGGAGGGCACCTTCCTCGGCGGCTGCATCTTCTCGGGCCGAGCGGCGGGCAGGGCGGCGGCGAAGGCGGTGTCCTAGGACCTGCCCGGTGACGTCACCCGCTCCACCAGCCGGAACCGGGTGGCGATGACCAGGGTCTCGTCGGTGACCTCGAAGGACGGGTCGCCGACGGCCTCCAGCGTCTCGGGGCCGCGCCAGAACTTCTCGTGGTTGGCCCGCCACCCGGCCAGGGTCTCGTCCCCCTCGCCCTCGTCGATCGCGTGCTGGAGGTCGACCTCGGCCAGGGGCAGGACCCGTACATCGGTCACCTCGATCACGGCGACCGCCTCGCCCGCCGAGTCGATGAGGCGGCTGCGTCCGCCGACGTGCGGCAGGGGATCGCCCGCGTGCTCATAGTCGGCGAGCAGCCCGGTCGTCGAGGTCTTCGCGCCGCTGAGCACCGCCGACACCAGCTGGTCACGCAGGGGACCCGGAAAGGCCAACAGGAATTCGGGCAGGGCCTCTTGTTCGCTCATGGGCTCAGCCTATGCGGGTCGCCGGTCCCTCAACTCCCTTGAACAAGACTCACGTTCGCCGGAACGCAAGGGCCGAACGACCTTGACGCGGAGCACCCCGTACCGCTTTGCTGTCGGCGACCATCGCGCATGTGTTCAGCGCACATCTATGCCCCCGTGGCATCGCCCCCACAGGAAGTACGCGGATGTCCCCGCCTCCGCCCCCGCTCGGCCGCCCCCGCCGATGGGGCAGCCGGTCGTTCGATCCGGCGCTCGACGACACCGAACTCGCCACGGTCCGGGACCAGTTGGCGCAGGGCCGGTGGACCAGGGTCCGCTCGCTGCTCGGTGCGACCGGCGACGACTGGGACCGTCGCGGCCACCGGCTCACGGTGCTCGCCGAGCCCGCCACCAGCGCCGTCTGGGCCCGCGAATGGCTCCTCGCCGAACCCGACAGCGCGGATGCCGCGGCCCTGTTCGCCTGCGCCGGCGTCCAGCGGTGCTTGCGCGGCAAGGAGTCCGAGGACCGCGCCCGCTGGGCCTGCCTGACCGCGGCCGGGCGCGCCCCCGCCGACCCCACCCCCTGGCTCGCCCTGCTCGCGCTGGCCCGCGCGCTCGGCACCGAGGACGAGACGGTGCGCGCCTTCGAGGAGGTGCGCGCCCGCCACCCCGAACACCACCACGCCCACCACCTGATGGCCGCCCGGCTCGCGGAACGCCGCCCGGGCGACGGCCCCGACCCGCTGCACGAGGTGTACGACTTCGCCACCGCCTCGGCCGCCCGGGCCCCCGCCGACTCCCCGCTCGCCCTGCTCCCGCTGATCGCCCACGCCGAGCGCTACCGGGTGCTCGCCGCTGCCGGGGGCCGGCCGGGTGACCCCGCCGCGTCCGGGCACTGGACCGGCCGCCGGGCCGGCCAGGTGATCAGGACCGCGTTCGACTGGTGGCTGGAATGGGAGCGCGAGGACCACCCCAGGGCCGGCATCGACCTCAACTTCCTCGCCCACGCGAAGCATTGCGAAGGCCGCACCGCCGAGGCCGCCGCCCTGTTCCACCGCATCGGGCGCCACATCACCCCGGCGCCCTGGTCCTACCCCGACCGAGACCCCTACCGCGCCTTCCACGCCGCGCGCAGCGCCGCGCTCGGTTCCGTGTAGCGCGCGGCCCCGGCCCGCATCATGGCCGCACCCCCGTCCTGTTCCGAAGGCAGTACCGAAAGGGCAGACCCCGCATGCCGAGCCAGACCAGCGAGACCGAGATCAGAACGTACAAGGGCCAGGACCGGGCGTTGCGTGCCGACCGCCTCGGCACGCCGGGACTGCTGCTCTCGGTCCTCGCGGCGAGCGCGCCCCTGATGGTCGTGGCCGGGGTGATGCCCACCGCGTTCGCCGCGATGGGCGTCGTCGGGCAGCCGTTGCTCTTCCTGATCCTCGGCGCGGTCCTCGCCCTGTTCAGCGTCGGGTACGCCGAGATGAGCCGCCATGTCCACAACGCGGGCGCGTTCTACGCGTACATCGCGCGCGGCCTCGGTCCGACCGTCGGCGCCGCCGCGGCCTATGTGGCCCTCGCCGCCTACAGCGCGCTCCAGGTCGGCATCTACGGCATGTTCGGCTTCGAGGTGTCCAGCTTGCTCGACACCCACTTCCACGTCGGCATCGACTGGTGGGTGCCCGCGCTGCTCGCGGTCGCCCTCGTCGGCGCGCTGGCCTGGCTGAAGATCGACCTCAACGCCAAGGTGCTCGGGGTGCTCCTGGTCCTTGAGGTCGTGATGGTCGTCGTCTTCGACGGCGCGGCCATGGCGAAACCGGCCGCCGACGGGCTCTCGCTGCACGCCTTCAACCCGCACAGCCTGACTGCGGGCGGCAGCGTCGGCATCGCCCTGTGCTTCTGCATCGCCGCGTTCACCGGCTTCGAACAGGCCCCGGTGTACGCCGAGGAGACCAGCCGCCCGCACGTCGTCGTCAAGCGCGTCATGTTCCTCGCCGTCGGCTTCGTCGCGGTCTTCTTCGCACTGAGCTCATGGGCGCTCACGCTGGCGACGGGCCCGCGCGACATCGTGGACTCCGCCCAGAAGCAGGGCCCCGGGCTGCTGTTCGCGCTGGCCGGCAAGAACCTCGGCGGCACGTTCACCGACGTTCTGCACGTCCTGTTCGTGACCGGCATGTTCGCGGCGCTGCTCAGCTTCCACAACGTGGTCGCGCGGTACGTCTTCGCCATGGGCCGCGAGGGGCTGCTGCCCGCCGGCTTCGGCCGTACCAGCAGCGCCAGCGGCGCCCCGGCGGGCGGTTCGCTGCTCCAGACCGTCATCTCGGTGGTCGTCGTGGCGGCCTTCGCGCTCACCGACCACTGGCCGGCCGGCGACCCCACCGCCCCAGTCATGCACCTGTTCACCTGGATGGGCAACGTCGGCGCGCTCGGCGTCATCCTCCTGATGGCCGCGGCCTCGCTCGCCGTGATCGTCTTCTTCGTACGCCGGGGGGCGGCCGGGGCCCAGCTGTGGCGGCTGCTCGCCGCGGGCGCCGCGGGCATCGCGCTGCTCGGCATCGCCGCGTACACCGTCAAGCAGTTCCACGTGCTGGTCGGCGCGGGCCCGGACGACGCGCTCAACTGGGTGCTGCCCGGGATCATCGTCCTCGCGCTGTTGGTGGGCCTGGGCTACGGCCTGATGCTGCGGGCGCGCAAGCCCGAGGTGCACGCCCGGATCGGCCTGGGCAACGAGGCCTTCCAACTGGAGCGGACGGCCGCCGCCGAGCGCGGCGCCCAGGGCGCGGTGCCGAGAAGCCGCGAGCCCGAGGAGCGGGAGTCGGGCCGCGGCGCCGAGCTGTGAGCCGGCTCCGGGAGTTCTGACGGAACGGTGACGTACGGCCGGAGCCCCTGGCAGGACCGGCCCCGGGGTGTTCGAATCGTCGGGTGACAGCAGAACCAACGCCTCGGCCCGAGCGGGGCGCACCCGTCGGGCGCCGGCTCGTGCTCGGCATGCTCGGCCTCGGCGTGGCCGGGGTCGCCTCGGCGCGCTACGTCCAGGGCGGCCTGGAGTCGTTCCTCGGCGCGGCCGCCGACAAGGACCCCACCGGGCTCACCAACCTGCTGCCCAACGGCGGCGGCTTCCGCTACTACTCGGTCGCCGCCTCCGTGCCGAACAGGAGCGCCGCCGACTACCGCCTCACCGTCGACGGCCTGGTCACCAAGCCCGCGACGTACACACTCGACACGCTGCGCGCGCTGCCGCAGACCCGGCTGGTGCGCGATGTGCAGTGCGTGACCGGATGGCGGGTCCCCGGCACGCCCTTCGCGGGGGTACGGCTGTCCCGGCTGCTGGATGCGGCCGGGGTGCGGCCGGGCGCCGGGGCGGTCCGCTTCACCTGCTTCGACGGCGCGTACAGCGAGAGCCTCACCCTCGAACAGGCTCGCCGCGACGACGTGTTGATCGCGCTCAGCATGCAGGACAAGCCCGTGAGCCACGCCCACGGCGGGCCGGTCCGGCTGTATGTGGCGCCCATGTACTTCTACAAGTCGGCGAAATGGCTGTCCGGGATCACCGTGACGGAAAAGGTCGAGCGGGGATACTGGGAGGAGCGAGGCTATGACACCGACGCCTGGGTCGGCCGGTCCAACGGACGCGAAGACACCCCCACCGCCTGAACTCCCGCACACGGTGCGGAGGTTCACGCCCGCGGTGCGGCGGGTGCACCGGGCCACGGCCGCTCTGATGGGCGCCTGCGTGGTCACCGCGGCGATCCTCTACGTCCCCCAGTTCGCCGAGGCGGTCGGCCGCCGGGAGCTGGTGGTGCGGGTGCACGAGATCTGCGGGCTGCTGCTGCCCGCACCGGTCCTCCTCGGCCTCCTCTCCCGGGCGTTCCGGGCGGACCTGAGCCGCCTCAACCGCTTCCTGCCGTACGACAGGACCTGGCTGCGCACCGCACTGCGCCGGGAGCGGGAGCCGCGCCCGGCCGGGAAGTTCAACGCCGGGCAGAAGGTGTACGCGGGCTGGATCGCGGGGGCCGCCCTGGTGATGCTGGGCACGGGGCTGCTGATGTGGTTCACGCATCTGGCGCCCATCGAGGTGCGGATCGGGTCCACGTTCGTGCACGACTGGCTGTCGCTTGCCGTCGGCATCGTCGTCATCGGACACGTGTGGATGGCGTTCGGCGACCCGGAGGCACGCCGTGGCATGCGCACCGGGTCGGTCGAGCGGCCCTGGGCGAAACGCGAACACCCGTTGTGGGAGCCGGAGTTGGACGAAGAAGCGGACCGGATCGACCCGGAGTCGAGCCGGAACTAGACGACGAGTGACAGCAGCAGCACGAAGCCGAGTGCCACCACGGAGATGATCGTCTCCATCACCGACCAGGTCTTGACCGTCTGGCCGACGTCCATCCCGAAGTACTCCTTGACCAGCCAGAACCCGGCGTCGTTAACGTGGCTGAAGAAGAGCGAGCCGGCGCCGACGGCCAGAACCAGCAGGGCGGCGTGCGCGGTCGACATGTCGGCCGCGAGCGGTGCCACCAGGCCCGCCGCGGAGATGGTCGCCACGGTCGCGGACCCCGTCGCGAGCCGGATCGCCACCGCGATCAGCCAGGCGAGCAGCAGCGACGGTACCGCCCAGTCCTTGGAGAGGTCCAGGATCATCCGGCCGACGCCCACGTCGATCAGCGTCTGCTTGAAGCCGCCGCCCGCGCCCACGATCAGCAGGATGCCCGCGATCGGGGCGAGGGACTTCTCGACGGTCGTCGAGATCCGCTCCCTGGTGAACCCGGCCGCCCGCCCCAGCGTGAAGATGCCGACCAGGACGGCCGCGAGCAGCGCGATCAGCGGCGAGCCGATGACGTCGGTGACCCGCTGGACGTGGTTCTTCGGGTCGTCGACCACGATGTCGACCAGCGCCTTGGCCAGCATCAGGACGACCGGAAGGAGCACGGTGGAGATGGTCGCGCCGAAGCCCGGCCGCTTCTCCAGGTCCTGGGAGGGGCGGGTCGGCACCATCTTGTCCGGGGCCGGGATGTCGACCCAGCGGGCCGCGTACCTGGAGAACACCGGCCCCGCGATGATCACCGTCGGAACGGCGACGACCACGCCGAGCGCCAGCGTCACCCCGAGGTTGGCGCCGATCGCGTCGATGGCGACGAGCGGCCCCGGGTGCGGTGGGATCAGCCCGTGCATCACGGACAGTCCGGCGAGCGCGGGGATGCCGATCCGCATCAGGGAGTAGTTGCCGCGCTTGGCGACGAGCAGCACCACGGGAATCAGCAGGACGATGCCGACCTCGAAGAACAGCGGGAGCCCGATGATCGAGGCGATCGCCACCATCGCCCAGGGCATCGCCCGTTCGCCGGACTTCCCGGCCTTGGCCAGGATGGTGTCGACGATCTGGTCCGCGCCGCCGGAGTCGGCGAGCAGCTTGCCGAGGATGGCGCCGAGCGCGATCAGTACGCCGACGCCCGCCACCGTGCTGCCGAGGCCGCCGCTGAAGCTGGCGATGGCCTTGTCGAGCGGGGCGCCCGAGAAGGCGCCGAGCGCCAGCGAGCCGATGGTCAGGGCCAGGAAGGCGTGCAGCTTGAACCTGGTGATGAGCAGGACGATGACGGCGATGCCCGCGAGTACCGCAACGCCCAGCTGGGTGTTGCCGGCCGAGGTGATCGGCTGCGTGGCGTCCGCTGCCAGGAACTCGACGCTGAGTCTGGTCACGGTGGGGATTCCTTAGGTGGTGAGCGTTCGCAGCGCGGCGGCGGCCCGCTCCGCGATGTCCTCGGGGGTGCCGGACACGTCGACGGCGACGCCCGCCTCGTCCCGGCCAAGGGGCTCCAGGGCGGCGAACTGCGAGTCCAGCAGCGCGGCCGGCATGAAGTGCCCCCTGCGCTCGGCCATCCGGTGCTCGATGAGCGCGCGGTCGCCGGTCAGGTGCAGGAAGACGAGGCCGGGGGCGGCCGCTCGCAGCCGGTCGCGGTAACTCCGCTTGAGCGCGGAGCTGGAGACGACCCCGCCGAGCCCGGCCCGGCCGTGCGCCCAAGCGCCGATCGCGTCGAGCCAGGGCAGGCGGTCGTCGTCGTCCAGCGGGATCCCCGCGGACATCTTGGCGACGTTCGCCACGGGGTGGAAGTCGTCGCCCTCGGCATAAGGAACGCCGAGCCGTTCTGCGACCAGCGGCCCGATGGTCGTCTTGCCGGTCCCGGCGACGCCCATCACGACGATGGTGGGGGAGTTCATGCGGGTGGTGCCTCGCTGTCTTCGTCGACATCGATGTCCGTCGCGCACACTCAAACCCATTAGGTACGACATATTCAAGAGGTCACGCTTTAAAAGTCATACTTTTGAGATCTGGCGCTGCGGCGCCGAGGCTCGCAGCGCCGAGGAGGCCCCCAGTGCTGAGGCCCGCAGCGCCGAGGCGCCAGGGCCCCGACGGCGGCCCTTAGGCTTGCCCCATGACGACTCAGGCCCGGGGGCTCCACACGCATGTGCTCGACAGCCTGGGTCTGGCGATCACCGCGGGCGAGTACCCGCCGGGCAGTGTGCTGCGCACCGACGAGCTGGCCCAGCGCTTCGACGTCTCGCGCACCGTGGTCCGCGAAGTGGTCCGCGTCCTCGAATCCATGCACCTGGTCGAGTCCAGGCGCCGCGTCGGCGTGACGGTGCGGCCGGCCGAGCAGTGGAACGTGTACGACCCGCAGGTGATCCGGTGGCGGCTCGCGGGCGCCGACCGGCCGCGCCAACTGCGCTCGCTGACGGTGCTGCGCTCCGCCGTGGAGCCGGTCGCCGCCGGGCTCGCCGCCATGAAAGCCACCCCGGCCCAGTGCGCCGACCTCACCGAACAGGCCCTCGGCATGGTCGCCACCTCGCGCGGGCGCCAGCTGGAGGCGTACCTCGTGCACGACGTCGCCTTCCACCGGATCGTGCTCAACGCGTCGGGCAATGAGATGTTCGCCCGGCTCGGGGACGTGGTGGCCGAGGTCCTCACCGGCCGCACCCACCACCAGGTGATGTTCCCCGATCCGGATCCGGCCGCCGTCACTTTGCATGTGCGGGTGGCCGAGGCGGTGCGCGAACGGGATGCCGCGGAGGCCGAGCGGCTGACCCGGGAGATCGCTGTCGGCGCCCTTCAGGAACTGGACGTACTCGCTCCATAGGTACCCTAGGCAACAAAAAACGCTCAGCGGATACCTTTTAGTTACCTCTGAAACACCTCAAATCTGTCTCTACGTGACATTGGACACTGCCAAACTGTGCCGACAGCCGGGACTATGGGCCGCTGGTCCGTGCCAAGGTGACGACTAGTCCCTGCCAAGGTGACGACCTGCATCACCGGTACGGCCGGTCCCGCACGACCGCATGACCCCTCACAAAGGCGAACTACTCCATGAGTGACCGCACCATGCCTGCGGCCGAGACCCAGGATGTCCCCGCGGGGGCATCGACGGGCACCCCCCACATCGACGCCGGTGATGCCGGTTACAGCAAGGACCTCAAGTCCCGCCACATCAACATGATCGCCATCGGCGGCGCGATAGGCACCGGCCTCTTCCTCGGTGCCGGCGGCCGGATGGCCGGCGCGGGCCCCTCGCTCGCGATCGCGTACGCGGTCTGCGGCGTCTTCGCCTTCTTCGTCGTACGGGCCCTCGGCGAGCTCGTGCTCTACCGCCCCTCCTCAGGCGCCTTCGTCTCCTACGCCCGTGAGTTCATGGGCGAGAAGGGCGCCTACACGGCGGGCTGGCTCTACTTCCTGAACTGGTCGACCACCGCCGTCGCCGACATCACCGCGGCCGCGACCTACGCCCACT
Organism: Streptomyces sp. NPDC001415; assembly: GCF_053597395.1. Classification (NCBI taxonomy): domain Bacteria; kingdom Bacillati; phylum Actinomycetota; class Actinomycetes; order Kitasatosporales; family Streptomycetaceae; genus Streptomyces; species Streptomyces sp. NPDC001415. The sequence goes on along the minus strand of NZ_JBSFIE010000015.1, from coordinate 166,642 downwards.
TCTGGGCCATGTTCAGCGACATCCCGCAGTGGGTCTGCGCGCTCGTCGCGCTCGCGGTCGTCCTCGCCGCCAACCTCATCTCGGTGAAGTACTTCGGCGAGATGGAGTTCTGGTTCGCGATCATCAAGGTCGTGGCACTGGTCGCCTTCATGATCGTCGGCATCTACCTCGTGGTCACCCAGCACGACGTGGACGGCACCACGCCGGGCTTCGGCAACATCACCAGCCACGGCGGCATCTTCCCGATGGGCATGCTGCCCATGCTGCTCGTCATCCAGGGCGTCGTCTTCGCGTACGCCTCGGTCGAGCTGTGCGGCGTCGCCGCAGGCGAGACGGAGAACCCGCAGAAGATCCTGCCCAAGGCGATCAACTCGATCATGTGGCGGGTCGGCATCTTCTACGTCGGCTCCGTGGTGCTGCTCGCCCTGCTGCTGCCGTACACCGAGTACTCCGAGAACCAGAGCCCGTTCGTCACCGTCCTCGACAAGATCGGCGTGCCGGGTGCGGCCGGCGTGATGAACCTGGTGGTCCTCACCGCGGCCCTCTCCAGCCTCAACTCGGGCCTGTACTCCACCGGCCGGATCCTGCGCTCGATGTCGCTGGCCGGCTCGGCGCCCAAGTTCGTCGGCGTCATGAACAAGGGCAAGGTGCCCTACGGCGGTGTCCTGTTCACCGCCTTCTTCGGAGTCCTCGGCGTCGCCCTGAACAAGTTCGTGCCGGACGACGCCTTCGAGATCGTGCTGAACTTCGCCTCCATCGGCATCCTCGGCACCTGGGCGATGATCATGATCTGCTCGCTGCTGTTCTGGCGCCGCGCGCAGGAGGGCAGCCTGCAGCGCCCCTCCTACCAGCTGCCCTGGGCTCCGTACACGCAGATCGTGACGCTGGTCTTCCTCGCGTCCGTGGCGTTCCTGATGTGGTACGGCGGCGGCGTCGGCCGCACCACGATCTACTGCCTCCCGATCATCGCGGCACTGCTGGTCGGCGGCTGGTTCCTGGTCCGCAAGCGGGTCGGCGCGATCGCCTCGGGCGAGTAACCCTGGCTCCTTGAGAGGGCGGCACCCCTGGTTGCGGGGGTGCCGCCCTGTTTCATGCCCGTACGTGCTGCAAGCGGGCCGCGGCCGCCGCGAGCATCATCTCCAGGGCCGCCGGATAGGCGCTGCGGCCCATTTCCGCCACCAGCGTCGACGCGGTCGCGGCCACATGCGGATGGGTGTCCGCCGGGAGCCGCGCGTACCGCTCCCGCCATGTCCGCTCCTCCAGGGTCCGGGACTCCTTCGGCAGGGTGTGCACGGCCGCGTCGAGGGCCGCGAACGACAGCGTCTGGTCGACGAACACGTGGTAGATCCGCACCGCCTCGGCGTCCGGGAACCCGGCTCCGCGCAGGATCCCGAGGATCGTCTCGACCGACCGCATCTCGTTGACCCGCCCGGTGACCCGCGTGCAGGTCAGCAGCGCCGCCTGCGGATGGGCCTGGTAGTCGGCGTGGATGCGCAACCCGAGCGAACGCAGGTCGGCCCGCCACTCGCCGGTCGGCCGCCAGGCCTTCAGGGTGCGGCCGATCAGCTCGTCGGCCAGCGCCAGCAGCAGGTCGTCAGTGTCGTGGAAGTACCGGTACAGCGCGCTCGGGTCCGCGCCGAGCGCCGTGCCGAGCCGGCGCACGGTCAGCGCCGCCGCCCCGTGCTCGCCGATCAGCCGCAGAGCCGTCTCGACGATCAGCTCCTCGGACAGGACCGTGCCCCGCTTGGTGGGCCGGCGCCGCCGCCGCTCCCCGTCCGCCACGACTCGCTCGCTCATGGCCCGCACCCTACGAAGGGGCGGCCTTTATGACAACAGCGTTGACGCAGCGACTCCCCGAAGAGTTCGATGTGCCGCCATCGGGGCCGAAAAGCGCCCCTCGGCGAAGGAGCGACCGTGCGCACTCCCTACGGCAGTGACCCACCCGTTCTCCGCAAGAGCCTCGGCGTCCTCGACGGCGTCGCCATCGCGGCCTCCTCCACGGCGGCCACCACCAGCATCGGCATCGGACTCGGCGTCACGGCCGGCGCCGTGGGCCTGCACCTCCCGATCGTCATGCTGCTCGCGTTCGTGCCCATCCTGGGCATCGCGAGCGCGTACACGCGGCTCAACAAGGTCGAGCCCAACATGGGCAGCGGCTATGTGTGGGTGGGTCGCTCGCTCAGCCCCTGGCTGGGCTTCCTGACCGGCTGGATCGGCATCGTCTCGACCGTCGTCTTCCTCTCCTACACCACCGCCGTCACGGGCTCCGCCCTGCTCCAGCTGGCGGGCGAGGCGGGCCTGCACGAGCTCGGCGGGCTGCGCCTGGATCCCGACTCCACGGCTCAGTCCACCGCCATCGGCATCGTGATCCTGGTCGCCGTCACCTTCACCGCGGTCGTCGGCACCCGCTCGGCCGCCACCCTCCAGAAGTGGCTCCTGGTCTTCGAGTACGCGGTGCTGCTCGGCTTCTGCGGCTACGGGCTGATCAAGGGCCCGCACCCCTTCAGCCTCGACTGGCTGAACCCGTTCACCATCCCCTGGGGCCAGGCCCTCGCCCAAGGGCTGCTGCTCTCCGTCTTCTGCTTCTGGGGCTTCGAGTCGACGTTCAGTGTGAACGAGGAGATCAAGGACCCCGAGGACGCCTCGAAAGCCGGACTCATCACCCTGTTCACCATGCTCGGCCTGTTCCTGCTCGGCTCCTTCGCGTTCCAACGCGTGCTCTCCGAGGACGAGTTGGTCGGCCACGGCGCGCAGGGCCTCACCTTCTTCGGCGACCGGCTCGCCGCCCAGCCGCTCGCGGCCCTGCCCCTGGTCGCGCTCACCTTCTCGGCGGTCGCCTCGCTCCAGTCCGGTGTCATCCCCACCGTGCGCGGCATGTTCGCGATGAGCCGCGACCGCACGCTGGGCCCGCTCTGGCTCAAGGTCAGCCCCCGGTACGGGACTCCGGCGGCCGGCACGATCGCGATCGGCTGCGTAGCCGTGGCCATCGCCGTCCTCTCGCTCCTCATCCCCAAGATCGGCGACCTGATCCTCGCCTCCGTCAACGCCATCGGGATCGTCGTGTCCCTGTACTACGCGCTGACCGCCCTGGCCGCCGCGAGCCGCTTTCGCGGAGCGCTGAAGGAGAGCGTGGGCGAGGCCGTACGCGCCGTCGTGATCCCGGTCCTGAGCGCGCTGTTCCTGCTCGGCCTCGGCGGCTACCTCGGCTGGACCTTCTACACCTCCGCCGACCACTTCGAAGTCAGCCCCGACAACGGGTGGTTCATGCTGTCGTGCCCCGCGGTGATGCTGCTCAGCGGCTTCGCCGCCGCGGCCTGGGCGAAGTGGGTAAGGAAATCCCCGTACTTCGTCACCGGCCGCTCGACCATGGAAACCGACCCGGCACCGCTGGGCGCGGAAGCCGTATGAACCACCGGTACTTGCTTCTTCAGGTCCGAACCACCCGTACCACCCTCTGACAGAAACGGATCCACGCATGCGCCACACCACCGCCGACCTGGTCTTCACCGGCGGCCCGGTCCTCACCCTGGACGCCGCCCGCTCGCGAACCACCACCGTGGCCGTCACGGGGGACCGCATCACCGCCGTCGGCCACGACGGAGTGCGCGAGCTGATCGGCCCGAAGACCGAAGTCGTCGACCTGGCAGGGAAGTTGCTGATCCCCGGCTTCCAGGACGCCCACGTCCACCCGGTGTCGGCGGGCATCGAGCTCGCGCGCTGCGACCTCGCGGGCCTCATTACGGCGGCCGACACCCTGGCGGCCGTACGGGCCTACGCCGACGCCCACCCCGAGCAGGAGTGGATCACCGGCGGCGGCTGGTCGATGGAGGCCTTCGAGGGCGGCAGCCCGACCCGTGGCCTCCTCGACCGCGTGGTGGCCGATCGGCCCGTCTACCTCCCCAACCGGGATCACCACGGAGCCTGGGTCAACACCCGCGCCCTCACGCTCGCCGGGATCACCCGGGACACCCCCGACCCGGCCGACGGCCGCATCGAGCGCGACGCGTCGGGCGAGCCCACCGGGCTGCTCCAGGAGGGTGCGATGGACCTGGTCGGCCGGCTGACCCCCCGCTCCACCCCCGCCGAACGGCTCGCGGCCCTGCTGCGCGCCCAGGCCCATCTCCACTCGTACGGGATCACCGCCTGGCAGGACGCGATCGTCGGCGACTTCGGCTCGATGGACGACCCCGCCGACGCCTATGTGACCGCCGCCCGCGACGGCTCGCTGACCGCGCGGGTCGTCGGCGCCCTGTGGTGGGACCGCGAGCGCGGCGCCGAGCAGATCCCCGAACTGGTCGAGCGGAGGCGGGAGTTGAGCCACGGCCGGTTCCGCGCCGGATCGGTGAAGATCATGCAGGACGGTGTCGCCGAGACCGGCACCGCCGCCCTGCTCGGCCCGTACCTCGACGCCTGCGGCTGCGCCACCGCCAATACGGGCACGTCCTTCGTCGACCCCGCCGAACTGCGCCGCTACGTAACGCAGTTGGACGCCCTGGGCTTCCAGTGCCACTTCCACGCGCTCGGCGACCGGGCCGTGCGCGAGGCGCTCGACGCGGTGCGGGCGGCCCGCGAGACCAACGGCTGGAGCGACACGCGGCCGCACCTCGCCCACCTTCAGATCGTCCACCCCGACGACATCGAGCGTTTCCGCGCGCTCGGCGCCACCGCCAACATCCAGCCCCTGTGGGCCTCGCACGAGCCCCAGATGGACGAGCTGACCATCCCCTTCCTCGGCGAGGAACGTGCCGGATGGCAGTACCCGTTCGCGGCGCTGCTCCACTCCGGGGCGACCGTGGCGGCGGGCTCGGACTGGCCGGTCAGCAGCCCGGATCCGATGCAGGGCATCCACACGGCGGTGAACCGGATCGCGCCCGGCGAGAAGGGGCCGGCCTTCCTCCCCTCGCAGCGCATCACCCTGACCGCGGCGTTCGCCGCGTACACCGCCGGAACGGCCCATGTGAACCACCTCGACGACACGGGCTCGATCCGCCCGGGCGCCCTCGCGGACCTCGCGGTGCTCGACCGGGACCCGTACGCGGGGCCGCCGGAGGAGATCGGCGCGACCCGCGTGCTGGGGACCTATGTCGGCGGCCGACGGGTGCACGATGCCACCTCGTAGGGTGTATTCCTGATACACCGGACGGTACGAACCAGAGAGTGGGGCGGCATGTCGCAGCAGGTCCAAGGGGTCATCGCACCGGGGAAGAACCAGCCCGTACGGGTCGAGACCATCGTGGTGCCCGACCCGGGCCCCGGCGAGGCGGTGGTCAAGATCCAGGCCTGCGGCGTCTGCCACACCGACCTGCACTACAAGCAGGGCGGCATCAACGACGACTTCCCGTTCCTGCTCGGCCACGAGGCGTCCGGGATCGTGGAGTCGGTGGGCGAGGGCGTCACCGACGTCACGCCCGGCGACTTCGTGATTCTCAACTGGCGTGCGGTGTGCGGCAGTTGCCGGGCCTGTCTGCGCGGTCGTCCGCAGTACTGCTTCAACACGCACAACGCGCGGCAGAAGATGACCCTGCTGGACGGCACCGAGCTGTCACCCGCTCTCGGCATCGGGGCGTTCGCCGAGAAGACGCTGGTGGCGGCGGGCCAGTGCACCAAGGTCGACCCGGCGGTGTCCCCGGCCGTGGCGGGCCTGCTCGGCTGCGGCGTGATGGCCGGCATCGGCGCGGCCATCAACACCGGCAACGTCGGCCGGGGCGACTCGGTCGCCGTCATCGGTTGCGGCGGCGTCGGTGACGCGGCGATCGTGGGCGCCCGGCTCGCGGGCGCGGCCAGGATCATCGCCGTCGACATCGACGACCGCAAGCTGGCCACGGCGAAGTCGATGGGCGCCACGCACACGGTCAACTCCCGTGCGCAGGACGCCGTCGAGACGATCCGCGAGCTGACCGGCGGCAACGGCGCGGACGTCGTCATCGAGGCGGTGGGCCACCCCGAGACGTACAAGCAGGCGTTCTACGCCCGCGACCTGGCGGGCACGGTGGTTCTGGTCGGCGTGCCGACCCCCGAAATGACCCTGGAACTCCCGTTGTTGGACGTCTTCGGCCGCGGAGGCGCCCTGAAGTCCTCCTGGTACGGCGACTGCCTGCCGTCCCGCGACTTCCCGATGCTGATCGACCTGCACCAGCAGGGGCGGATCGACCTCGGAGCGTTCGTCACCGAGACGATCGCGCTGGACGAGGTCGAAAAAGCCTTTGAGCGGATGCACGAAGGCGATGTGCTGCGCTCGGTGGTGGAGTTCTGATGACCGTTCGCGCACGAATCGATCATCTGGTCACGTCCGGCACGTTCGCTCTCGACGGCGGTACGTGGGATGTCGACAACAACGTGTGGATCGTCGGGGACGAGGAGGAGGCGATCGTCATCGACGCGGCGCATGACGCCGAGGCGATCCTGGCGGCGCTGGGCGGCCGCCGACTGAAGGCGATCGTCTGCACCCACGCCCACAACGACCACATCGACGCGGCGCCGGCGCTGTCGTCGGCAACGGGCGCCCCCATCCTGCTGCACCCCGCTGACCTCCCGCTCTGGAAGCAGACCCACCCGGACCGCCTCCCGGACGGCGAACTGACGGACGGCGAGCGGCTGTCGATCGCGGACGTGGAGCTGGAGGTGCTCCACACCCCGGGCCACGCTCCGGGCGCGGTCTGCCTGTACGCCGAGGCGCTGGGCACGGTCTTCACGGGCGACACGCTGTTCGCAGGCGGCCCGGGCGCGACGGGCCGCTCCTTCTCGCACTTCCCCACGATCATCGACTCGCTCAGGGAGCGGGTGCTGGTGCTGCCGGGGGAGACGGTGGTGCGGACGGGGCATGGGGAGGCAACGACGGTCGGCGCGGAGGCGCCGCACTTGGGGGAGTGGGTGGGGCGGGGGCACTGACTCCGGGCTTTCACCCCCGGCGGGCTCAGGGAAAGGGGCGGGGTGGGGCGGACTACCCCGGCCCCGGCAACCCGTACACCCCCCGAGCCGTCCCCCCGAACACCGCCGACCGCTCGCCCGGGCTCAACTCCGCCAGCAGCTCCCGAGCCACCCCCACCACACCCCCGTACGACGCCGCCAGCACGCACACCGGCCAGTCCGACCCCCACAGAACCCGCCCCGCCCCGAACGCATCGAGCACCGTTTCGGCGTACGGCCGAAGGTCCGCCGGGGTCCAGGAGGTCCAGGCGGCCTCCGTCACCATCCCCGACAGCTTGCACACCGTGTTCGGCAGGGAAGCCAGCGCCCGAACGTCCGAGGCCCACGGCTCAAGAGCTCCCGAGGCGATCGGCGGCTTCCCCAAGTGGTCCAGTACAAAGGTGAGTTCGGGGTGCAGAGCGGCGACCCGCGCGCACGCGGGCAGCTGGTGCGGCAGGACCACGAGGTCGTACGCGAGCCCAGCGTCCGCAACCGCCCCCAGCCCCCGCCGCACATCGGCGCGCGACAGCCATTCGGGATCCTTCTCGCCCTGCACCTGGTGCCGGATCCCCACCAGGCGCCCGCCGCCGGGCAGCCCGCGCAGCCGGGCCAGCTCATCGGCGACGCCCGGCGAGGTGAGGTCGGTCCAGCCGACCACTCCGGTCACGAGATCGCTGCCGTCCGCGAGCGCGAGAAGCTCCGGGGTCTCCTCGGCCACGGTCACGGTCTGGACGACCACCGTCGCCGTAACCCCGGCGGACGAGGCCTCGGGCCTCAGGTCGTCCAGCGTGAAGTCCCGCCGCAGTGGCGCGAGTTGGGGCCCGGAGATCCAGTCCTGGTCGCGGACTCCCAGCTCCCACACATGATGATGGGAGTCGACGAGACCGGGCGGCCCGCTCACAGCTCCCACACCACCGGCAGCCCGGCCTGCGCCCCTTCGCTCGAATAGTCGTGCACGACATCGAGCAGTTCGCCCATCCGAACCTGCCAAGCCACATTCGCAGGCAATTCCGCCAACTCGCTCAGCAGACGACCGTAATCCGCGCATTCGATCAAATGGAACAGCTCGGTGCCGCTGCGCCAGATGGTCCAGGACGTGGCCCCGGCGGCGGAGATGGCAGCCGTGAGTTCCGCGGGCACCTCGCGGTGCGCGGCCTCGTACTCCTCGATCCGGTCGGCCCAGACCCGTGTGTGCAGCGCGACCCTCATATGCCCAGCTCCTCCCACAGCGCATCCGGCACCGACGAGGCGAACATGGCGGCGGTGTCGGCGACTTCGGCCGCCGAACGCGCCCCGGCCAGCACGCTCGCCACCGCCGGATGCCGCAGCGGAAACGCAAGCGCGGCGGCCCGCAGCGCGACCCCGTGCCGCGCGCAGACCGCCTTGATCTTCAGCGCCCGTTCGACGAGCTCGGGGGGAGCGGCCGCGTAGTCGTACGTCGCGCCGGGCCGCGGATCGGCGAGCAGCCCGGAGTTGAAGACCCCGCCGACCACCACGTTCTTGCCGCGCGCGGCGGCCTCCGGCAGCAGCTCCTCGGCCGCACTCTGGTCGAGCAGCGAGTAGCGCCCGGCGCAGAGCACGGCGTCCACGTCCGACTCGCGCAGGAAGCGCGCCAGTAGCCCGGTCTGGTTCATGCCGGCGCCGATGGCCCGTACGACTCCTTCCGCGCGCAGCCGTTCCAGCGCCGGGTACGCCTCGCGGAGCGCCTGCTCGCCGTGGTCGTCCGGGTCGTGCAGGTACGCGATGTCGATCCGGTCGAGCCCGAGCCGTTCCAGGCTGGCCTCGATGCTGCGGCGCACCCCGTCCGCGCTGAAGTCCCAGCGGCGCCGGTGGGTGGCCGGGACGGCGAAGCCCTCCGCGAGGTCGTCCCCGCCGAGGTCGTCCCCGCCGCCTTCTCGGGGCTCCAGGATCCGGCCGACCTTCGTGGAGAGCGTGTACGCCTCGCGGGGCCTGCCCCGCAGCGCGGCCCCCATCCGCCGCTCGGAGAGCCCGAGTCCGTAGTGCGGCGCGGTGTCGAAGTAGCGGATGCCGACGTCCCAGGCCGCGTCGAGAGCGCCCCGGGCCGTTTCGTCGGACAGGGGCGTGAAGAGGTTGCCGAGGGCGGCGCCGCCCAAGGACAGAGCGGTCACCGGACAGGCGCCCGCACCCAGCGAGGTAGCACGCATGCCCGCATATTTATCAGACCTTTGCGGGGTTCAGGCACCCCCGAGACCCCAATTTCCGTACAGGGAAGCCTTATTGGTCCGATGTATGGCCGATGCATGGCTCCCTCGCCCTTGAGATCTTCAGGCGCTCGGCCAACCCGCCAGCCGGAGCCCGCTCTCAAACCGGTGGACCCGCCCGTCCACCGGATCGGTGAACTCCAGGACCTTGGCGAGCAGTTGCAGCGGCGCCACGAAGTCGTCCGGCGCGGCCTCCGGCAGGACCACCGGATACACCGGATCGTTGAGGATGGGCAGCCCGAGCCCGTGCATGTGGACCCGTAGCTGATGGGTGCGGCCGGTCGCGGGCAGCAGGCGGTAGCGGCCGAGGCCGCCGCGCCGCTCGGCCAGCTCGATCCGGCTCTCGGCGTTGGGCTCGCCCGCCTCCTCGCGGGCGGCGATGACCCCGCGCTCCTTCACGATCCGGCTGCGTACGGTCACGGGCAGCGCCACCCCGGGGTCGTACGCCGCCACCGCCTCGTACTCCTTGCGCACCCGGCGGCCGCTGAACAGGTTCTGGTAGGCGCCCCGGTCCTCGGGGCGTACGACGAACAGGGCGAGGCCTGCCGTCAGGCGGTCGAGGCGGTGGGCGGGCTGGAGCGCGGGCAGCGCCAGATCCCGCCGCAGCCGGGCCACCGCCGTCTCGGTGATGTGCCGGCCCCGCGGTGTGGTGGCGAGGAAGTGCGGCTTGTCCGCGATCACGATCCGCTCGTCGCGGTACACGATCCCGATCTCGAACGGCACCGGAACCTCCGGCGCGAAGTCCCGGTGGAACCACACGTACATCCCGGCCCGGTACGCCTCCGCCCCGCTCAGTGCCCCCTCGGCCCCGACGAACCGCCCCTCGCGCAGCATCGAGGCCACCCGCTCGGCGCCGACCGCCCCCTCGAACCGGCCAAGCAGATGATCACCGACCGTCGCCCAGAGACCCTCCGGGTCGGCGGGCAGCCGCACACGTACCGGATCGATGCCGTCGCGCTGAGCGAGCGGGGCGGCCGGGGGCCTGGATCTGCGTCTCACGGAACCAAGAGAACCCCACCGGACCCCGCAGAAGCAAGAATTCCCAGGTCAGCGCTGCTTCCGGGCGGGACAGGGCCGAAGGAAGCAGATGGGGCGGGCCTTCCGGGCCTGCTTTCTTCGCGATCGGGAGGCATGCTGCCTGAAGGGATCGAGTACGAAATATCCGGATCTGTCGCAATCGAGGCAAAGGGCAACGATGAATGAAGAGTCGGTTATGGGCGGCAAGTGCTGCCTGCTCACCACGGGCGAATTGGTGCCCGGGGACGTCATCGCGACGGATCCGGACGGCCCCTGGCACGTGGTGGTGCGCACCGCGCCCGCGACCGAGACGAAGACCAGGCTGCAACTGCGCCCCCTGACCGGCGGCCCGGACCTGGAGCGCGTGCTGCCGCGCTACGAACGCCAGGTCGTCCGTACGACGCGGGTCGACCCGGCCGACCCGCCGGACCCCGCGCAGTGGGCCGCGCCCCGGCGCCGCCGGGTCGTGGTGACCGGCCTCGGTGCCGTCAGCCCGCTCGGCGGCGACGTGCCGGGTCTGTGGCAGGGCCTGCTCGAAGGCCGCTCCGGGGTCTCGGTGGTGGAGGGGCCCGGCTTCGACGGCCTGCCGGTACGGCTCGCGGCCCGAGCCGCCGTCGACCCCGCCGAACTGCTGCCGAGGACCGAGGTGCGGCGGATGAACCGTTCCACCCAGTTCGCGTTGCTCGCCGCCCGCGAGGCCTGGCGGGACGCCGGACTCGACCTCGCCGGAACCGTGGCCAGCGGCCTGCGCCCGGCCCGTACCGGCGTGTCCATCGGCACGATCATCGGCGGCGCGCCCGTCATGGTCGAGAGCCGGCTCACGCTCATCGCGCGCGGGCCGAGGGCGGTCTCCCCGTACACCACGCCCATGACCGTGCCGTCCGCCTCGGCCGCCCGGATATCCAAGGACCTCGACATCCGCGGCGAGGCCAGGACCTTCGTGTCCGCCTGCGCGTCCGGTACGGAGGCGATCGGGCAGGCCATCGACGCCATTCGCGCCGGCCGGGTCGACCTCGTCGTCGCGGGCGGCACGGAAGCCGTGATCACCCCGGAGATCCTGGCCGCCTTCGCCGCGATGCGGGCGGTCTCGACCCGCAACGACCAACCGGCCCAAGCGTCAAGGCCGTTCGACGAGGCGCGCGACGGATTCGTGCTCGGCGAGGGCGCGGGCGTACTGATCCTGGAGGACGAGGAGCACGCCCGGGCACGCGGCGCCCGCATCTACTGCGAGGCGGCCGGCTGGGGCCTGTCCGCGGACGCCTTCCACATGGCGGCCCCCGAACCCGAGGGCCGTGGCGTCGAAGCCGCGCTGCGGTCCGCCCTCGCGGACGCCGGGGCCACACCCGCCGACGTCGCCCACGTCAACGCGCACGCCACGGCGACCGTCGACGGAGACCGTACCGAAGCCCGCGCTCTGGGCCGCCTGTTCGCCGGCCACACCCGCGACATCCCGGTCACCGCGAACAAGGGCGCCCTGGGCCACCTCCAGGGCGGCGCGGGCGCCGTGGAGGCCGTCGCCACGATCCTCACCCTGCGCGACGGCCTGATCCCCCCGACGGTCGGCTGCGACCACCCCGAGGAGGGCCTGGGCCTGGACATCGTCCGCGGCACCCCCCGCCCCCTGCCACCGTGCGGCGACATAGTCCTGAGCAACTCCTTCGGCTTCGGCGGCCACAACGCGGTGCTGTCTTTCCGACGGGCCTGAGCCGAGGCCTGAACTCGGGGCCACCGAAACGCAAAAGACCCCACCGAAGTGGGGTCCCAGCTGGTGTCCGAGGGGGGACTTGAACCCCCACGCCCGATAAAGGGCACTAGCACCTCAAGCTAGCGCGTCTGCCATTCCGCCACCCGGACAAGGTGTCTGTCTCGCGGGCCGTGCCCGTTCCGACGTGGAAAACAATAGCAAACATCCGGGGGTGCTCGATCACCCCCTTGGCCTGCGTGAACACGGGATGTCGGCGGGAAGCCGCCCTTGGGTGGTGCGGGGGCGCGGGGGCAGGATGGGGGTGGACCACACGGAGCGACAGCGGGAGGAAGCAGCGTGAGCGAGTCGAGCACGACCCGGACCGGCGGCGTGACCGGTGAGGACGAGGTCGTCGACCTCTGTCGCGATCTGATCAGGATCGACACCAGCAACTACGGCGACCACTCCGGCCCCGGTGAGCGTGCCGCCGCGGAGTACGTCGCGGAGAAGCTCGCCGAGGTCGGCCTGGAGCCGAAGATCTTCGAGTCGCACAAGGGCCGCGCCTCCACCGTGGCCCGCATCGCGGGCGAGGACCCGTCGCGGCCCGCGCTGCTCATCCACGGCCACACTGACGTCGTACCGGCCAACGCCGACGACTGGACCCATGACCCCTTCGCCGGTGAGATCGCCGACGGCTGTGTGTGGGGCCGCGGCGCGGTCGACATGAAGGACATGGACGCGATGACCCTCGCGGTCGTACGCGACCGGCTCAGGAGCGGCCGCAAGCCCCCGCGCGACATCGTCCTCGCCTTCCTCGCGGACGAGGAGGCCGGCGGCACGTACGGGGCGCGCTTCCTCGTGGACAAGCACCCCGAACTCTTCGAGGGCGTCACCGAGGCCATCAGCGAGGTCGGCGGTTTCTCCTTCACCGTCAACGAGAAGCTGCGGCTCTACCTCGTGGAGACGGCCCAGAAGGGCATGCACTGGATGAAGCTGACCGTGGACGGCACCGCCGGGCACGGCTCGATGATCCACAAGGACAACGCCATCACCGAGCTGTCCGAGGCCGTGGCGCGGCTCGGCCGGCACAAGTTCCCGGTGCGGGTGACCAAGACGCTGCGGCACTTCCTCGACGAGCTCTCGGACGCGCTCGGCACCGAGCTCGACCCGGAGAACATGGACGAGACGCTGGCCAAGCTCGGCGGCATCGCCAAGCTCATCGGCGCCTCCCTCCAGAACACCGCCAACCCGACCCAGCTGGGCGCGGGTTACAAGGTGAACGTGATCCCCGGGCAGGCGACCGCCCATGTCGACGGGCGCTTCCTGCCGGGGTACGAGGAGGAGTTCCTCGCCGACCTGGACCGGATCCTGGGGCCGCGCGTCAAGCGCGAGGACGTCCACGCGGACAAGGCGCTGGAAACCACCTTCGACGGCGCCCTGGTCGACGCCATGCAGGTCGCGCTGCAGGCCGAGGACCCCATCGCGCGCGCCGTGCCGTACATGCTCTCGGCCGGCACCGACGCCAAGTCCTTCGACGACCTCGGCATCCGCGGCTTCGGCTTCGCGCCTCTGAAGCTGCCGCCGGAGCTCGACTTCGCCGGGATGTTCCACGGCGTGGACGAGCGGGTCCCGGTCGACGGCCTGAAGTTCGGCGTACGGGTCCTGGACCGGTTCATCGACGCGTCCTGAGGCCGGCAACGGCCTCCGGGCGGTCGGGTGCGTGCCGAAACGACGCTGCACTAATCGTTTGAACGTACGTATCCGACTGAGAAGAGTGAATGCACTCATATGCTCGTAGCCCAATAACTTCCTCCTCGTTACAGGGTGTGCGGTCCGCGGCTGGGACCGCACATTTGCCAACAAGGAGGAAGTAATGATCAAGAAGGTCGTCGCTGCTGCGGCTGTCACTGGTGGTCTGGTTCTCGCGGGTGCGGGCCTGGCTGTCGCCGACGCGGGCGCCGAGGGTGCCGCTGTGCACTCCCCGGGTGTCGTGTCCGGCAATGTCCTCCAGGTTCCCGTGCACGTCCCGGTGAACGTGTGCGGCAACACGGTCTCCGTGATCGGGCTGCTGAACCCCGCCTTCGGCAACACCTGCATCAACAAGTGACGTTGTGCCTCAACCCGTGAGGGTCTGAGCCGGGCGGCCCCGGAGTGCGCGCCATGCACTCCGGGGCCGCCGGGCATTTCAGCCCGGGCGCAACGGCGCATCCGGGCTTTCCGGAAGGCAGAAGGCAGGGAACGAATCTATGCGACAGGTCACCCGCAAGGGACTGATCACCATGGCGGCCGCGACCGGCGTCATCGCCATGGGCAGCGGCGCCGCGCACGCCGACTCGGCGGCCCGGGGCGGCGCCACGAACTCGCCGGGCGTACTGTCCGGCAACACGGTCCAGGCCCCGGTGCACGTGCCGGTCAACGCCTGCGGCAACACCGTCAACGTCATCGGCGCGCTCAACCCGGCGTTCGCCAACAGCTGTGCCAACAAGGGCGGCGGGGCCGTGGCGACCGGCCACACCAGCAATTCGCCCGGTGTGGGCTCCGGCAACACCATCCAAGCACCCATCGACGTACCCGTGAACCTGTGCGGGAACAGCGTGAACGTGGTGGGTGTGGGCAACCCGGCGTTCGGCAACGACTGCGTCAACGACGAGAGCGGCCGGCCCGGTCAGCCGCAGCACCCGGGACACCCCGGGCACCCTCAGCACCCCGGTCAGCCCCACCACCCGGGCAAGCCGCACCACCCCGGGAAGCCGCACGAGCCGGGCCAGCACCAGCCGCCCTGCACCCCTGAGCAGCCGGGCCACCCCCAGCAGCCGGGGCACCCCGGGGTTCCGCAGAACCCGGTCAGCCCGATCGCGCACCAGCCGGCCAAGCCCTCGCAGCCCGGCGTGCCCGCCGCGCCTGGTAAGCCCGGTACGCCTGGGACGCCCGGCACGCCCGGTGCCCCGGTCACCCAGACCGTGACCGCGCCGAAGGCCCCGGCCGCCGCGCTCGCCCAGACCGGCTCCGAGGGCATGGGCTTCGCCGCCCCGGCCGCCGCCGGTCTGCTGCTCGGCGGAGCGGTGCTCTACCGTCGCGGACGCGCCGCGCAGCGGTAATCCGGAGCCGTGACGCACGGCTGTCATGACGGAGCGGGCCCCGCACATCCGCGGGGCCCGCTCCGTCATCACCGCGGGCTCACCATGTGGCCCGCACCTGGCGGATGATCCGCCTGCGCAGCCGCACTCGGCGGCTGCCGTCCCGGCGCAGACTCAGTCGGTCCAACTCCCAGTGTCCGTACTCGGCATGGTCGGTCAGCAGCCGTGTCGCCTCCTTGCGGGACACCCCGCGCGGGACGTACACGTCGACAAATTCGTATTCCGGCATCGCATCTATTGTGCGGGCAGAGGCCAGGTACGGATAGCGTCTGCACTATGTCTGATGCTGCGCAGCCCACCGCTGCCGAGGTACGTGCCGCCGCCGAGGCGGTCAAAGCCGCGCTGGACCGTCACCTCGATGCGGTGGAACGCCGCACGGGGGACGACGATCCCGACGTGTACGAGGCGTTCAACGCGCTCGCGGCGGCCGCCGAGGCGTACGACGAGCGGCTCTACGACCGCTACGACGAGGTGACCCCCTTCGAGATCCCCGGCGCCGACGACTCCCTGCCGCCCTACGCGGGCCCCGAGGAACCCAACGCCCTGAGCGTCCTCATCCGGCGCGACTACGCCGTCGCCGAGCCCCAGCGACTGCTCGCCCAGGCGCAGCGGATCACCGATCTCGACCCCGAGGCGGAGGAGACGGACGAGGGCGAGCGCCCGGCCCCGGTCGTCGGCAGCAGCGTCCACGCCGCGCTCGGTGTGCTCTTCGGCGAGTACGAACCGGACGAAATCGCCTCCCGGCACAAGGAGTTCGGCCTGGAGGAGGGCGACTCCACGCTGTGGGTGTCGGCCGCCGACGAGCTCCCGGAGCCGGGCGAGTGGCTGAGCACGCCGTTCGACCACACCGACCCCCAGCGTGTGGTGTGCCGCTTCGACGTGAGCGCCGTCTTCGACGAGGAGCTGGAGGACGACCTCGACGAGGAGGACCTCCGGCCGACCCCCTGACCCGGCTGTCACGGCAGAGGCCGCGCACCCCACGAGCGGGGTGCGCGGCCTCTGCCGTGGGCGGCGTACTACTCCGCGGTCTTCAGAAGGCCGTGCAGGAGCGGGGTCAGGCGGGTCGTGCGCGGTGCCGGGAGGATCTCCGCGACGGCGCGGGGGAGTGCCTGGTCCACGCCGTGGACGACGGACAGGTGCCGCTCCGCGCGACCGAACGCCGTATAGACCCACGCCCGGTTGAGCCCCTGCGCCGCGTCACCCGGCAGCACCGCGACCACCGCGGGCCAGCGCATCCCGACCGCCTGGTGCGCGGTCAGCGCCCAGCCGTGCCGCAGCGCGGACTCGACCCGCTCCTTCGGTACGAGGACGGGGGTGCCGGCGCAGTCGAGCCGCAGGCCCTCCGCGTCCGCCCCGACGACCGTGCCGATCGCCGTACGGCCCGGGGCCTGGGCGTACGCCACCTTGTCGGCCGGGTCGAAGCCGCCGAAGCGGCCGGGGCCGGGGTTGAGGCGCTGCTTCAGCGCCGCGTTCAGCGCGCGGGTGCCCGCCGAGCCGCCGTGGCCCACCGTGATCACCTGCGTCTGCTCCGGCGGGATGCCGATCGCCCGGGGGATCGAGTCGGCGAGGAGCTGCACACAGCGGTGGACGGCCTCGCCCGCGTCCCGCACCGGGACGATCACGACTTCCTTGCCGGGCGCCTCGACCTGGTTCAGCTCGCCGATGCCGATGCCCGAGACCAGCTCGCCGACCGGCCCGGGGTCGGGCAGCCTTGACGCCACCACGGGGCAGACCCGGGCGGCGAGCACGTCGTGGAAGACCAGGCCCGCGCCCGCCGGGCCGAGCACCCCGGGGTCCCCGCTCAGTACGAGACGGCAGCCGTCGGGCAGCGACTCCACCAGCATCGCCGCGGTCTCCACGTCGAGCTGTGTCGCGTCCTGCACCACCAGGACGTCGAGGGCGAGCGCCCCGTCCGCGTCCCGGCCCGGGCCGTCGCCCGACAGCAGGCCCGCGACCGTGAACGCGGCCAGCGGGCCGGTCAGTTGGGCCAGGCGGAGCTTCCCGTCCGCGGTGTGCGCGGCGCCCGCGGCACGCAGTCCGGCCGCCGCGGCCGCCGTCACCACCGCCGCCGACTCGGCGCGCGCGGCCTCGCCGCCGGTGTGCGCCACCAGGCCGCTGCCCGCCACCGCGCGGACCAGCTCGCCGCCCTCCGGCCACACCGAACCGTCGTCCCGCACCGGCGAGTTGAGCAGCCGGGCAAGCCCGTCGGCCAGGCTCTCCTCGGCCAGGGCGTACCGGTCGAGCCCGAGCAGCACCTCGACCGGCTCGGCGGGTTCCGCCGCCGACTCGGCGCCTTCGGCATCCTCGGAGGGCTCCGGCTCGTCCGCCAGGCCGTCCTGGAAGACCAGCACCACGCCCTCGGCGACGGCCTGCTGCACCGCCTCGTCCGGGTCGGGGACGGACCGCGCGGCCAGGGCCTTGCGCACGTCGTCGGCGGCCAGCGCGGTGTGCCCCTGCACGGCGGCCCGCTCCAGGATCCAGCCGACCAGCGCGGCCGCCCTGCGCTCGTCGTCCGGCCGGCACTCGGCGCCGAGCAGGGCCCGGGCGAAGCCGTCGGCCTGCTCGGGCCGCACCCCGGGCACCCCGAGGAGCTGCCAGGGGTCCGCGCCGAGCCGCTCGGCCGCCTGCTCCCCGAGGACGCCGGTGACCTGGGCGGCCAGCGCCTCGGGCGCGCCACCCCGGGTCAGCACGTCACGTACGGAGGCGAGGGCCTCGGCCGAAGTGGCGGGTGCCTGGGCGGGCTCGGGCGCCCGGGGGCGTACCGGAGCGGCCTGCTGGGCGGGGGCGGGCTTGCGGGGGGCCGGGGCCGGGCCGCCGAAGAACGCGGCTCCCGACTTCTCGCCGCTCTCCACGGCCCGTACGGCAGCGAGGAGATCGGCCGCCCGGCCGCTCAGCTTGGTGCCGGCCGGGATCGGCGCCTCCTTCTCCGCCTTGCGCCGCTCGATCCTGGCCCGCAGCTCCCGCTGGGCCGCGAGCTCGGCCGCGGCCTCGGAGAGCTCGGGCGCCTGGGCGTCGGTGGCCCCGGAAGCGGCGGTGGTCCCGGCCTCGCCCTCGGCACCCTCGGTATCGGCGGTCTCCGACCCGTCGGCGGGCTGGGACTCTTCGGTGCTTGCGTCAGCGGTCCCGGTCTCGCCCTCCGCGCCCTCGGAACCCTGGGCGTCCGTGGCCGCGGACTCCTCGGCAGGCTCGGCCACTTGGGCGAGAGAGCCGGTCGTCTCGGAGTCGCCGCCGGGGGTCGGCTCGGGCTCGGCGGCGGTCGTCGTCCCGGGGCCGTCCGCGGCCGCGGCTTCCGCGCCATCCACAGCGGGGTCGCCGACGGCGTCGGCCGCCGCGTCGGCGGTCGCCTTCGCGGGCTCGGGCGCCACCTCCGCCGCGGCGGATTCGTCGGCCGTGGATCCAGGGGCCGAGCCCTGGGGAAGCGCAGTCACAGCGTGCTCCAGTCCTGATCGGGATAGCGGTGCACGGGCGCCGACACGTCGTCGAGCGCCTGGCAGATCTCGTCAGGAAGACTAAGGGCCTCCACTGACAATGCGGCCGTGAGCTGCTGCGCGTTGCGCGCGCCGACGATCGGCGCCACCACTCCCGGCCGGTCCCTCACCCAGGCCAGCGCCACCTGAAGCGGTGTCGCGGCGAGTCCGTCCGCCGCTATGGAGAGGGCCTCGACGATCCGGCCGGCCGCGTCGTCGAGATAGGGCGCGACGAACGCCGAGAGCCCCTCCGACGCGCCGCGCGAGTCCGTCGGCGTCCCGTGCCGGTACTTCCCCGTCAGCACGCCCCGGCCGAGCGGCGACGAGGGCAGCAGGCCGACCCCCAGGTCCAGGGCGGCCGGAAGGACCTCGCGCTCCACTCCGCGCTGGAGCAGCGAGTACTCCATCTGGGTGCTCGCGAGCCGCGTGCGTACCCCGGGCGCGGCGAGTTGCCAGGTCGCGGCCTTGGCGAGCTGCCAGCCGCTGAAGTTGGAGATCCCCGCGTAGCGAGCCCGTCCGCTGCTGACCGCGATGTCGAGCGCCTGGAGGGTCTCCTCCAGGGGCGTACCGCCATCGAAGGCATGCACCTGCCAGAGGTCCACATAGTCGGTCCCGAGCCGCTCCAGGGAGGCGTCGAGGGCGCTCAGCAGATGGCCGCGCGAGCCGTCGAAGCGCCGGTCGGGGTCGGGCACGCTGCCCGCCTTGGTCGCGATGACCAGGTCCCTGCGCGGCGCGAGCCGCTCCACCAACTGCCCCAGGAGGTACTCCGCGTCCCCGCCGCCATACACGTCCGCCGTGTCGATGAGGGTGCCGCCCGCCTCCCAGAACGCCTTCAGGAGTTCGGCGGCGTCCTGCTCGCCGACGTCCCGGCCCCATGTCAGGGTGCCGAGCCCGATCCGGGATACGCGCAGGCCCGTGCGGCCGAGATGCCTCTGCTCCATGGGCGCTGAGATTACTGGCCAGGGGCCCACGGGGAGAGAGCCTGTGGACAACTCTGCCCTGCCGCATCGGGTCCACGCGCGCTAGAGTCCCCGACACAGGAACGTTACTCATGAGTAAGACGCGGGAGTGGGCGCGTGCGTACGCGTCCCGACGAGTAAGGGGATCGGCCATGCGGCTCGGCATCAACCTCGGCTACTGGGGCGCGGGAATGGACGGCGACAACCTCGCCGTCGCCAAGGAGGCGGACAAGCTCGGCTACGACGTCTGCTGGGCGGCCGAGGCCTACGGCTCCGACGCGCCCACCGTCCTCGCCTGGGTCGCCGCGCAGACCGAGCGCATCGACGTCGGCTCCGCGATCCTCCAGATCCCGGCCCGCCAGCCCGCCATGACCGCGATGACGGCCGCCACCCTCGACTCGCTGTCCGGCGGCCGCTTCCGCCTGGGCCTCGGCGTCTCGGGACCGCAGGTCTCCGAGGGCTGGTACGGCGTCAAGTTCGACAAGCCGCTCGCCCGCACGCGGGAGTACGTCGAGATCGTCCGCAAGGCGATGACGCGCGAGCGCCTCTCCTATGAGGGCGAGCACTGGACGCTGCCGCTGCCTGGCGGCCCCGGCAAGCCCATCAAGCTGACCGTGCACCCCGAGCGCGAGCACATCCCGCTCTACATCGCCGCCATCGGCCCCAAGAACCTGGAGCAGACCGGCGAGATCGCCGACGGCGCACTGCTGATCTTCCCGGCCGCCGAGCACATCGAGGCCACCGCGATCTCCCACATCCGCGCGGGCCGTGAGAAGGCCGGCCTGACGATGGACGGCTTCGACGTCTGCCCGACGCTGCCGATCTCGCTCGGCGCCGACGCGGACGTCCCCGCCCTCGCCGACACGTTCCGCCCGTACACCGCGCTGTACGTCGGCGGCATGGGCAGCCGCAAGCAGAACTTCTACAACCAGCTCGCGCAGCGCATGGGTTACGAGAAGGAAGCCGCCGAGATCCAGGACAAGTACCTGTCCGGCGACAAGGCGGGCGCGGGGGCCGCGGTCCCGCAGCAGCTCATCGACTCGACCACGCTGCTCGGCTCGGTCGAGCGGATCGCCGACCGGATGCAGGCGTACGCCGCCGCCGGCGTCACCACGCTGACCCTGGCCCCGGCCGGCTTCACACTCGACGAGCGGCTCGCCTCGCTGCGCGCGGGCACCGAGGCGCTGGAGCGCGGGGGCCTCGCCTGAGAGCGGATCGTCCAAGGAGATGTCACCGCGGCCGTGGTGGGGGGCAAGGAGATGGTCACCGCGGCCGTGGTGGGGGCTCGGGGGTCTTCCCCGCCACGGCCGTCACGTCTGACAACGCCCGGACACACCGCCCGGTTACGGCGGTGTGGGCACCGCACATTCCTTCGTTCGGCCCAGTGGTACCGGACCCCTGTTGCCGCCGGTCGTATGCCGCATTTGACTCGGTTTCGCATGGTCATGGTGCGCACCCCGGAGGTACGGCGATGCTCTCGGCCAAGAGCCTGTTCCAGGAGATCCTCGACAACGACGAGTCGTTCCGGCTCTTCTGCTCCATCGCGGCCAGCGGCGAGTCCCAGGGCGGCTGGGAGAACGGCCGGATCGCCACCCTCCTGCCCGACGCGTGCCGTGCCCTCGCCCCCAAGGTCGCCCGGCACGGCGCCGACGAGGACAAGCACGGGCGGATCTTCAACGCGCTGATGAAGAAACGCGGGCTGACCCCGGTCGACGTACCGCCCGACACCGACTACACGATGCTGCTCGAACAGCGCGGCATCGGCCTCGGCCACGAGCAGCTCCGGGGCGTGGTGCCGCTCACCGAACGGGACGTCGTCGTCTACCTCGCCCACAGCCGGGTCACCGAGCAGCGCGCCTCCGAACAGATGGAGCTGCTGCGCAGACACTTCGGCGCGGACCCCGGCATCGGCCGGGCGGTGCGGATGATCTCCGACGACGAGGACAACCATCTGGCGTACTGCCACGAGGAGTTGCTGCGCCTGGCCCGCGCCGGACACGGCCCCACCATCCAGCGCGTACTGCGCGAGTGCGCGCTCGCCGAGATCCGGGTGTACCGCGACGTCAGCCTCGCCGTGATGGCCCACATGGGGAGGATCCTCGACTGGCCGCGCGCCAAGGCGGCGGTCCTCGCGGCGGGCATCCACGCGGTGTACGCCTACGAACGGCTCGGCGGATGGCGGCGGATGGTCAGCCTCACCATGCCCGAGCGGCGCGACGCGCTGGGCGGCCCGGCCGTCCCCGCGCCCGGATTCGCGTAGCTACATCCAGCCCCGCCGCTTGAACAGGCGGTACAGGCCGAACTCCAGGACCGCCATCAGCAGGATCAGCGCCGGATAGCTCCACGCCCAGTGGAGTTCCGGCATGTGGTCGAAGTTCATGCCGTAGACGCCGGCCAGCATCGTGGGAACCGCCGCCATCGCCGCCCACGCCGAGATCTTCCGCATGTCGTCGTTCTGGCGGACGCTCACCTGGGCGAGATGGGCCGAGAGGATGTCGGAGAGCAGCCGGTCCAGGCCCTCCACCGCCTCGTTGGTCTTCATCAGGTGGTCGTCCACATCGCGGAAGAACGGCTGCGACCTGGCGTTCACGAACGGCACGCCCGCGCTCGCGAGCCGCTGCACGGGCTGCGCGAGCGGGCCGGTCGCCCGGCGGAACTCCAGGAGCTGCCGCTTGAAGGTGTAGATCCGCGACGCGGTGTTCTTCGTGTCGCCGCCGCCCGTCGGCGAGAAGATCTGCGCCTCCAGCTCCTCCAGGTCGGTCTGGAGCTCCGCCGCCACGTCCGTGTAGTGGTCGACGACCGCGTCGCTCACCGCGTACAGGACCGTCGTCGGCCCGTGCTTGAGGAGCTCCGGCTCGGCCTCCAGCCTGCGCCGCACCGCCTTGAGCGGGGCGCCCTCGCCGTGCCGGACGCTCACCACGAAGCAGTCGCCCACGAAGAGCATCAGCTCGCCGGAGGTCACGGTGTCGCTGTGCGGCTCGTACACGACCGGCTTCAGGACCATGAACAGCGAGTCGTCGTAGACCTCCAACTTCGGTCGCTGATGCGCCTTCAGGGCATCCTCCACGGCCAGCCTGTGCAGTCCGAACTCGGTGCTGACCAGGTCGAACTCCTGCTCCGTGGGCTCGTAGAGACCCAGCCACAGGAAGCTGTCACCGATGGCGCGCGCCTGGTCGAGGGCCTTCGAGAAATCCCTCGGGCCGTCGGTGCGGCGCCCCTCGCGGTAGATGGCACAGTCGACGATCATTGCGGGCATTGTCCCTTGATCGGGAGCCGCCCGCACCCGGGGGCCGCCGGGCGCCTAGGCTGGCGGGCATGGCCACGCTGATCCTCGTACGCCACGGACGTTCCACCGCCAACACGGCGGGGGTGCTGGCCGGCTGGACGCCGGGTGTCGCCCTCGACGAGCGCGGCCGCGCCCAGGCCGCCGCCCTGCCCGCCCGGCTCGCCTCCGTGCCGCTCGCCGCCGTCGTCACCAGCCCGCTGGAGCGCTGCCGCGAGACCGTGCAGCCGCTCCTGGACGCCCGCCCCGGACTGCCGCTGCACCCCGAGGACCTGATCGGCGAGTGCCACTACGGCGACTGGTCGGGCCGCAAGCTCTCCGAGCTCTCCACCGAACCGCTGATGGAGGTCGTGCAGCAGCACCCCTCCAACGCGGCCTTCCCCGGCGGCGAGTCGATGCGCGCCATGCAGGCCCGGGCGGTCGAGGCCGTACGGGACTGGAACACCCGGATCGAGACCGAGCACGGCCCCGACGCGGTGTACGCGATGTGCTCGCACGGCGACATCATCAAGTCGATCGTGGCGGACGCCCTCGGCATGCATCTCGACCTCTTCCAGCGCATCTCGGTGGAACCGTGTTCCCTCACCGTCATCCGCTACACCCGCCTGCGGCCCTTCCTCGTACGCCTCGGGGACACCGGCGACCTCGCCTCGCTGGCCCCGCGCGAGAAGGCCCCGGACGAACAGGCCGAGGTCGGTGGCGGTGCGGGAGCACCGTGATCGCCGCGCGCAGTAGGGTGGACGCGCCGAAAACCGCTGCTCCAACTCCGAACTAGGGAGACCAGAACGTGTCCCGTCAGGTGTTCTTCTACGACCCGCCGGACCGTTTCGTGGCCGGCACGGTCGGGCTGCCCGGGCGCCGTACGTTCTTCCTCCAGGCGTCCGCGGGCAGCCGCACCACCAGCGTCGCCCTGGAGAAGACCCAGGTCGCCGCGCTAGCCGAGCGGATCGACGAGCTGCTCGACGAGGTCGTGCGCAGGACCGGAGGAAACGCTCCTGTGCCCGCCGTGGCCCCGCCCGACGTCACGGACACCGCGCCGCTCGACTCGCCCGTCGAGGAGGAGTTCCGGGTCGGCACCATGGCACTGGCCTGGGACGGCGACGAGCAACGCATGATCATCGAGGCGCAGGCCCTGGTCGAGCTCGACGCGGACACCGAGGACGACCTCGCCGAGGCCGAGGAGCGGATGCTCCAGGACGAGGAGAACGGCCCGCCGATGCTGCGGGTGCGCCTGACCGGAGCCCAGGCCCGGGCCTTCGCCAAGCGGGCCCTGGACGTCGTGAACGCGGGCCGGCCGCCGTGCCCGCTGTGCAGCCTGCCGCTCGACCCGGAAGGACACGTATGCCCGCGCCAGAACGGATACCGCCGCGGAGCCTGACCTCCGCCGAGCTCCTCACCAAAGGCGAGCTCACCGTCCTCGGGCGGATCCGCGAGGCGTCCAACGCCGTCCTCTACTGCTCCGTCGCGTACGGGGACGACAGCGCGGAGTGCGTCTACAAGCCCGTCGCGGGGGAGCGGCCGCTGTGGGACTTCCCCGACGGCACGCTCGCCCAGCGCGAGGTCGCCGCGTACGAGGTGTCGCAGGCGACCGGCTGGGACCTCGTGCCGCCCACCGTGCTGCGTGACGGGCCCTACGGCGAAGGCATGGTCCAGCTGTGGATCGAGCCGGTCGAGGGCGACTCCGGGCTGCTCGCGCTCGTCGAGGACGAGGAGCCCGCCGAGGGCTGGAAGGCGGTCGCGCTCGCGGAGGTCGGCGAGGGCCGCACCGCACTGCTCGTGCACGCGGACGACGACCGGTTGCGGCGCCTCGCCGTGCTCGACGCGGTGATCAACAACGGGGACCGCAAGGGCGGGCATCTGCTGCCCGCGCCCGACGGGCGGCTGTACGGGATCGATCACGGGGTCACGTTCAACGTGGACGACAAGTTGCGGACGCTGCTGTGGGGGTGGGCGGGCGAGCCGCTCACCTCGGAGGCGGTGGGCGCCTTGAAGGGCCTGGCCGAGGCCCTTCGACCCCTGGAGCCGCTCGCCGTCCGGCTGGGCTCGCTGATCACGGAGGCGGAGCTGGAGGCCGTGCGGGCGCGGGTGGCGGCGCTGCTGTCCACAGGGGTCCACCCCACCCCTTCGGGGGAGTGGCCGGCCATTCCATGGCCACCGGTCTGAGCTGTCCCGGGGTGGGGACCTAGCACCCCTGGTCCTGGCGGCGCAAGAGGGCCTATTCGGCCAACACCGGGATCCGGTTCGTATCCGGAACGTGCGTCCGGTTACGCTCAAGACATGCATGCCTGGCCCGCTTCTGAGGTCCCCGCCCTGCCCGGCAAGGGCCGCGACCTCCGGATCCACGACACCGCGACCGGCGGTCTGGTCTCCCTCGACCCCGGTCCCGTCGCCCGTATCTACGTCTGCGGGATCACCCCGTACGACGCGACCCACATGGGTCACGCGGCGACCTACAACGCGTTCGACCTCGTTCAGCGCGTGTGGCTCGACACCAAGCGGCAGGTTCACTACGTCCAGAACGTGACGGATGTGGACGACCCCTTGCTGGAGCGAGCCATCCGCGACGGCAAGGACTGGGTGGAGCTCGCCGAGGGCGAGACCGCGCTGTTCCGCGAGGACATGACCGCCCTGCGGCTGCTCCCCCCGCAGCACTACATCGGCGCGGTCGAGGCGATACCCGGGATCGTCCCGCTCGTCGAGCGGCTGCGGGACGCGGGCGCGGCGTACGAGCTCGAAGGGGACATCTACTTCTCCGTCGAGAGCGACCCGCACTTCGGCGGAGTCTCGCACTACGACGCCGAGTTCATGCGGGCGCTGTCCGCCGAGCGCGGCGGCGACCCCGAGCGGCCCGGCAAGAAGAACCCGCTCGACCCGATGCTGTGGATGGCCGCCCGCGAGGGCGAGCCGAGCTGGGACGGCGCCTCCCTCGGGCGCGGCCGCCCCGGCTGGCACATCGAGTGCGTCGCCATCGCCCTCGACCACCTCGGCATGGGCTTCGACGTGCAGGGCGGGGGCTCCGACCTGGTCTTCCCGCACCACGAGATGGGCGCGTCCCACGCCCAGGCGCTGACCGGCGAGTACCCCTTCGCCAAGGCGTACGTGCACGCCGGCATGGTCGCCCTGGACGGCGAGAAGATGTCCAAGTCCAAGGGCAACCTGGTGTTCGTGTCGAAGCTGCGGCGCGACGGCGTCGACCCGGCCGCCATCCGACTGGCCCTGCTCTCCCACCACTACCGGGCCGACTGGGAGTGGACCGACCAGGTGCTCCAGGACGCCGTCGAGCGCCTCGGGCGCTGGCGGGCCGCCGTGTCGCGGCCGGACGGCCCCTCCGCGGACGCCCTGGTCGAGGAGGTGCGCGAGGCTCTCGCCCATGACCTGGACGCGCCCGCCGCCCTCGCCGCGGTCGACCGCTGGGCCGAGCGCCAGGACGCCGACGGCGGCACGGACGAGGCCGCCCCCGGTCTCGTCTCCCGCACGGTCGACGCCCTCCTCGGTGTCGCCCTCTGAGCACAGGCTCTGAGTACAGGCTCTGAGTACAGGCCCTGAGCACAGGCTTTGAGCACAGGCGGGCGCCGGGCGGGAACATTCCCACCCGGCGCCCTCTGTGCGGGAGTTGGCGCTACTGCTTGTTCACCACGATCGCCTGGATGACGCTGTTGGTGTTGTCGTAGAACCCGATGACCTGCTGCCCGAACGCGAAGGCTTCCTGGACCTCGTCATGCGTGACGGGGTTGGGGTTCGCCAGCTGGCGCCAGTTGCCGTCGATGAACAAGTACAGGATCGACGGCTGGCCGGGGAGCGGGGTCACGACGTCCCAGAACTTCGTGGCGATGCCGCTGACCAGGGCGGCGCTGTTGACCGCGGCAGGCAGCACGAGCGGCTGGCCGATGGACTGCTGACCCTGCTGGCCGCCCATCTGCTGGAGCAGCTGCTGGTAGGGCTGCTGCTGGCCGAGCTGCTGGAGCTGCTGCTGGATCTGCGGCGGCAGTTGCTGCTGCTGGCCGTACTGCGGGGTGAACCCCTGCTGGCCGTAGCCCTGCTGCTGGCCGAAGCCCTGCGGCGGGGACGTGCTGGGGCCCTGCTGGCCCATCTGCTGACCGTACTGCTGCTGGTGCTGCTGGCTCATCTGCGGGGTGGTGCTCATGCGGGTGTCACCTTCCCTTTTGTGAGTTCCGTTGGCTGCCCGGTGTCCCTGGGACTCAGCCGGCGACCACCAGGCCGACGACCTCGTCGTCCGAGAACCAGACGCGTATGTCCGGCCGTCCGGCCGCGAAGGCGGAGTGCACCGCCTGGCGGAGTTCGGGCGCGGGATTGTTCAGGTTGCGCCATGCCCCGGCCACGAACAGCCGGAGCCTCGGGGGCAGTTCATGGGGGTACGGGATCAGTTCGTCCCAGTACCGTTCGGCCTGGCCGGTGCCGACCGTCGAGGGCATCAGACGGGTCACCGCGGCCTTGATGTCGGGCCGGTTGCCGATGCGCTGGGAGGCGGGCCTGCCCGGCGCGTCCTGCTGCGGCGAACCGGTCGACCGCAGGATCGTACGGGCCCGCTCCGGCGTCAT
This sequence comes from Streptomyces sp. NPDC001415, assembly GCF_053597395.1. Lineage (NCBI taxonomy): Bacteria > Bacillati > Actinomycetota > Actinomycetes > Kitasatosporales > Streptomycetaceae > Streptomyces > Streptomyces sp. NPDC001415. Next base: position 139,408 of record NZ_JBSFIE010000015.1, on the reverse strand, counting down.
CGGGTCCTGCCCGGCGGCCTTCAGCATGCCCTGCAGCGAGGCGAGGGCACCGACCACGATGGGCGAGGCCGACGACGTCCCGGAGAATGTGTCCGTGTACCAGGCGATCTCCTCGGCACCGCCCTGGAGGTCGCCCGCCCGGTCCCAGAATCCTCCGGTCGTGGTGGTCTCGCGGCCCCAGCCCTGGGCGTCCATGCGGGCGCCGTAGTTGGAGAACGCGAGCCGCGAGCGGTCCGGGCCGTGGTCGCGGCCGTGGGTGCCGGGAGGCGGGGCGCCCGCGCCCACCAGGACCGCGCCCGAGGACTGGTTGGACGGGTTGAACGGGTTGCGCCAGTCCTGCGGGAACCCCTCGGGGCGCCGCTCGTACAGCGCGTCGTCCAGGCTCTCGGCGCCGTTGCCGCCGGCCGCCACCACCAGGACGCCCTTCGCGGTCGCCCAGCGGATGGCCGCGAAGTCGTCCGGCCACCACTCGATCGGGATGTAGCCCTCCTGGTCGTCACGGTCCTGGAAGTCGAACCTCGGCCCCGGGCGGTGCAGTTCGATCAGGACGATGTCACCGGGCGAGAGCCGCTCGGCCGCGGCATGGATCGCCGCCGCCGTGCCGATGCCCTGGAACGAGGCGGCCGCCGTGACCGCCTCCGGGGCGATCCCGGTGACGCCCTTGTCGTCCCGGTCGCCGCCGATGACCCCGAGGACGGCCGTGCCGTGGTTGCGCCACGCCACGTCCTGCACCGGGTTGCCGACCACGATCCCGGCGAGCTTGTCCGCCAGGTCCTCGTGGCCCAGCTGCCAGGCGCCCTCGACGTCGATGACGGTGACGCCCTCGCCGGAGCCGCCCGGCCGCAGCCACGCCCAGTAGGCGTCGACGCCCTCGGGCGCGGGGTTCAGATAGCCCTGCCGGCCGGTGTAGTCGGGCGTCGCGGGGGCGCCCTCCTTCAGCCGCTTGATCGTCTCCTCGTCGCGGCCCGTCAGCGAGGCGGGCACGGCGCCCGGCTTCACATAGGCCGTCTCGACCTCGGGCAGTGCGGCGAGCCGTGCGCTCAGCTCCGTGGCCCGCTCGCCCGCACCGCGTACGCGGTAGTAGAGGGACAGGTCCGGGAGTGCCTCGCGGGAAGCGCCCCGCGGGACCTGCGCCAGTCGCTCCTCGCGGCCGAACAGCGGCTCCAGGGCGATCTGTTCATCGTTGAGGAACATCGAGAGAGCCGAGGTGTCGGCTCCGGAAGCCGAGCGGACACCCTCAGCGCCGACGCGCAACCGGGCCTCGGCCCGCGCGACGACGATCAGTTCCGGCTCGGCTCCGTGATAGGTGAATCCAGCTCCATCGGGTCCTGGCCCCGCCGTTCCGGGGCCCTGGCCCGGGTGAATCCGATCGGTCATCGCTTCCGCCGCTCCCCTCGGGTGCTGTGCTTGGCGTGCCTACGGGGACACACCTTGCTACCGCAGCGCCGGAACGTAAACCCCGCTTGCGCGAACAAAGTTTGAAATCAAGCTGAATGGGCACCCCGTGCATTTGGACCGGAAACCGATGTCACGCCGCAATTAGGCCAAACACGGCGGAGGTTGGGGTCTCCCGGTGGGGCGCGAGCGGCCTGTGTGACAGGGAAGTTGACGTGTCTGTGCGGGGTGGCCGGATACGCGTCCGGGCGCCGGTGTGACGGCCCCGGCCCGCTTTCCGGTTTACGACGACGGCGGGGCCGGGGCGCGGCCTGTTCCAACTGCCCCTGGAGACCGGTCAGTTGAGGGAGGGGCGGTCAGGAATCCGAAGGCTCCGCGGCGTGCCACACCGTCGTCACGTTGCAGAACTCGCGGATGCCGTGGCCGGAGAGCTCGCGGCCGTAGCCGGAGCGCTTCACACCTCCGAACGGGAAGGCCGGGTGCGAGGCGGTCATCCCGTTGAAGAACACCCCGCCCGCCTGGAGGTCCCGTACGCACCGGTCGACCTCGGCGCTGTCACGCGTCCAGACGTTCGAACTGAGGCCGAACGGGGTGTCGTTGGCGACCGACAGCGCCTCGTCGAGGTCCCGCACCCGGTACAGGGTGGCGACCGGACCGAAGGTCTCCTCCTGGTGGATCCGCATGTCCGCGGTGATGCCGGCGAGCACGGTGGGCAGGTAGAACCAGCCCCGGTCGCTCCCCTCGGGGCGGCTTCCGCCGCACAGGGCGGTCGCTCCCTTGCGTACGGCGTCGTCGACGAGCTCCTCCAGGTCGGTCCGGCCCTGCTCGCTGGCCAGCGGGCCGACGTTCGTGTCCTCCAGGAGCGGGTCGCCGACCTTCAACTCCCGCATTCCCGACGTGAATTGCTCGGCGAACGCGTCGTAGACGTCCGTGTGGACGATGAAGCGCTTGGCGGCGATGCAGGACTGGCCGTTGTTCTGCACCCGGGCGGTCACCGCGGTCCGCGCGGCCCGCTCCACATCGGCGGAGGGGAGGACCAGATAAGGGTCGCTGCCGCCGAGTTCGAGCACGGTCTTCTTGATCTCGTCGCCGCAGATCGCCGCGACCGAGCGGCCCGCCGGCTCGCTGCCGGTCAGCGTCGCAGCCGCCACCCGCCGGTCGCGCAGCACCTTCTCGACCCCGTCGGAGCCGATGAGCAGGGTCTGGAAGCAGCCGTCGGGGAAGCCCGCCCGGCGGAACAGGTCCTCCAGGTACAGCGCGGTCTGGGGCACGTTCGAGGCGTGCTTGAGCAGGCCGACGTTGCCCGCCATCAGCGCGGGCGCCGCGAACCGTACGACCTGCCAGAGCGGGAAGTTCCACGGCATCACGGCGAGGACCACGCCGAGCGGCCGGTAGTGGACCCGGGCCCGCGCGGCGCCGGAGTCCTGGACGTCGTCCTGCGCGGGCTCCTCGTCGGCGAGCAGCGCTGCCGCGTGCTCGGCGTACCAGCGCATCGCCTTCGCGCACTTCGCCGCCTCGGCCCGCGCTGCCGCGACGGGCTTGCCCATCTCCAGGGTCATGGTGCGCGCGATGTCGTCCCGGTCGCCGTCGAGCAGGTCGGCGGCCCGCAGCACGAGCCGCGTCCGCTCCTCGAAGCCGGTCGTGCGGTAGTCGGCGAAGGCGGCCTCGGCCGTGGCGAGGCGGCGCTCCACCTCCTCGGGCCCCATGGCACCGAAGCTCTTGAGCGTCTCACCGGTAGCCGGATTCACCGTGGCGATGGCCATGACGTACGACACCTCCCGAAGGCACTGGTCCTTCGACCTTCCCGCGCGAGGGGAGGCGCCGCAACGCGAACCGGGGCCCGGCCCCGAGGGCTACTCCTCGGGGGACTCCTCGCCGGGGTCCTCCTTCTTCGGGGGCTTCGGCGGCCGGGTGCGCCCGCTGGAGGTGTCCCGCAGATAGGACCCGTCGGCCTCGGTGGCGGGGCCGCCCGCCGTGGCCTGGCCGGGGCCCGGCCCGCCGTCGCGCCGACGCAGATAGCGCTCGAATTCGCGGGCGATCGCCTCGCCGGACGCCTCGGGCAGATCCGCGGTGTCCCGCGCCTCCTCCAGCGTCTGGACGTACTCGGCCACCTCGCTGTCCTCGGCGGCCAGTTGGTCGACGCCGAGCTGCCAGGCCCGGGCGTCCTCGGCGAGTTCGCCGAGCGGGATCCTGAGGTCGATCAGGTCTTCCAGGCGGTTGAGCAGGGCGAGCGTGGCCTTGGGGTTCGGCGGCTGGGACACGTAGTGCGGCACCGCGGCCCACAGGCTGACCGCGGGAACTCCCGCATGTGTGCAGGCCTCCTGGAGGATGCCGACGATGCCCGTGGGGCCCTCGTACCGGGTCTCCTCCAGATCCATGGTGCGCGCCAGGTCCGGGTCGGAGGTCACGCCGCTGACCGGCACCGGCCGGGTGTGCGGGGTGTCGCCGAGCAGCGCGCCCAGGATCACCACCATCTCCACGCCCAGCTCATGGGCGAAGCCCAGGATCTCGTTGCAGAACGAGCGCCAGCGCATCGACGGTTCGATGCCGCGCACCAGCACCAGGTCGCGCGGCTTGTCGCCGCCGACCCGGACCACGGAGAGCCGGGTGGTGGGCCATGTGATCTTGCGGACTCCGCCGTCCAGCCACACGGTGGGCCGGTTGACCTGGAAGTCGTAGTAGTCCTCCGCGTCCAGCGCCGCGAAGACCTCGCCCTTCCATGCCCCGTCCAGGTGCGCGACCGCGGAGGAGGCGGCGTCGCCCGCGTCGTTCCAGCCCTCGAACGCGGCGATCATGACCGGGTCGACCAGCTCGGGAACGCCCTCCAGCTCGATCACCCAGTGCCTCCCTCAGAAGTTCCCTTGCGTACGTCCCAACCTTACGGCTTCAGACCTACCCATCCGCAGCCCCCGTGCACGGCCCTCCGGCATCGGGGGTGACACGGGAATGAAGGGGCCTCGGGCGGGGCAGCACCGCATTCGGATGGTGATTCATCCGAGCTGTGCGGCGCAAATTCGTGCACGACCCTGGACGCTGGTGCTCGGGCGGGGATATACATCGGATGACCGGAAGAGATCCGATGTCCAGACGGATGTTCCCGTAAAGGTTCCTGCGGACGTTCGTTCAGTGATTCATCGGTTCATTCCGGCGGAGATCCACGGGTAGTGCCACGGGTAGATCCACGTGTTCATCCAGGGGGCGTGCATGAGGCCGAGCGTCACAGGGTTCGAGGTACACGACATCCGCTTTCCCACCTCGGAACAGCTCGACGGCTCGGACGCCATGAACCCCGACCCCGACTACTCGGCCGCCTATGTGGTGCTGCGCACCGACGACGGCCACGAGGGCCACGGCTTCGTCTTCACCATCGGCCGCGGCAACGAGGTGACCGCCGCCGCCATCGAGGCGCTGCGGCCCTACGTCGTCGGCCGCCCGGCACCGGCCACCGCGGCCGACCTTGCGGCCCTGCACCACGACCTCACCCACGACTCCCAACTCCGGTGGCTGGGGCCGGAGAAGGGGGTCATGCACATGGCGGCGGGCGCCGTCGTCAACGCCTCCTGGGACCTGGCGGCGACCACGGCGGGCCTGCCCGTGTGGGAGTTCCTCGCCTCGATGTCGCCCGAGGACCTCGTCTCGCTCGTCGACTTCCGCTACCTCACCGACGTACTGACCCGGGATGAGGCGCTCGCCCTCCTGCGCGCCGCCGAACCCGGCCGCGCCGAACGCGCCCGGCTCCTGCGTGCCGAGGGCTACCCCGCCTACACCACCTCGCCCGGCTGGCTCGGCTACGACGACGACAAGCTGGTCCGCCTCGCCAAGGAGGCCGTCGCCGACGGCTTCGTCCAGATCAAGCTGAAGGTCGGCGCCGACCTCGACGACGACGTCCGCAGGCTCGGCCTGGCCCGCGCGGCCGTCGGCCCCGGCATCCGCATCGCCGTGGACGCCAACCAGCGCTGGGACGTCCCCGAAGCGATCCGCTGGATGGCCGCGCTCGCCCCGTACCAGCCGCACTGGATCGAGGAGCCGACCAGCCCCGACGACATCCTCGGCCACGCCGCCGTGCGGGCCGGGCAGCCGGTGAAGGTCGCCACCGGCGAACACGTCGCCAACCGGGTCGTGTTCAAGCAACTCCTCCAGGCGGGCGCGGTCGACTTCGTGCAGATCGACGCGGCCCGGGTCGCCGGGGTGAACGAGAACCTGGCGATCCTGCTGCTCGCCGCCAAGTACGGCGTGCCCGTCTGCCCGCACGCGGGCGGGGTGGGCCTGTGCGAACTCGTCCAGCATCTCGCCATGTTCGACTTCGTCGCCGTCTCCGGCAGCCGTGAGGACCGGGTCATCGAGTACGTCGACCACCTCCACGAGCACTTCGCCGCGCCCGCCGTCGTCGAGGCCGGCCGCTACCGCGCCCCGACCGCCCCCGGCTTCTCCGCCCGCATGCACCCCGCGACCATCGCCGCCTACCGCTACCCGGACGGCCCGCAGTGGCTGGCCCGCCGCCCGGCCCAGGAGGTCAACTCATGAGCAGCGCAAGGGACTTCGAGGACATGGCTGCCCTTGTCACGGGCGGCGCCTCGGGCATCGGCGCCGCCGTCGCCGAACTCCTCATGGAGCGGGGTGCCCGCGTCGCCGTACTCGACCGGAACATCAAGGGCGCCCCGCCCGGCACCCTCGCCCTGGAGGCCGACGTCACCGACGACGCGGGTGTACGGGACGCGGTCGCCCGGGCCGCCCGGGAACTCGGTGCCCTGCACACCGTCGTCTCCAACGCGGGCATCGGAGCCGTCGGCACCGTCGAGGACAACGACGACGCCGAATGGCGCCGGGTCCTGGACGTCAACGTCCTCGGCATGGTCCGGGTCGCCCGGCACACGCTGCCCCATCTGCGGCGCGCGGCCGGGGAGCGGCCCGGCCGCGCGTCCCTCACCCAGACCTGCTCCATCGCGGCCACCGCCGGGTTGCCGCAGCGCGCCCTGTACAGCGCGGCCAAGGGCGCGGTCCTCTCCCTCACCCTGGCCATGGCCGCCGACCATGTGCGCGAGGGGGTGCGGGTCAACTGCGTCAACCCCGGCACGGCGGACACCCCTTGGGTCGCCCGGCTGCTCGACCGGGCGGACGACCCGGAGGCCGAGCGGGCCGCCCTCCAGGCCCGCCAGCCGATGGGCCGCCTCGTCTCGGCGGCCGAGGTCGCCGCCGCGATCGCCTACCTCGCGAGCCCGGCGGCGGCAGCCGTCACCGGCACGGCGCTCGCGGTCGACGGCGGCATGCAGGGCCTCCGCCTGCGACCGAGTACCTGAGCCGCAACTCCACCAAGGACGGGACCATGAGAGTGCGTACGACAACCGCCGCCTGCACCGCACTTGTCGCCCTCGCGTTGCTCACCGGCTGCAACCGCGAGTCCGGCGGCGGTACGGGCTCGCAGAAGGTCGGCATCGACCTGCCGCGCAGCGACGGCGACTTCTGGAACTCCTACCAGCAGTACATCGAGCAGGGTGTCAAGTCCGGCGAGGTCTCCGCGCTGCCGCTCGCCAACTCCCAGAACGACGTGGGCAAGCTGGTCGCCGACGTCACCGCCTTCACCGACCAGGGAGCCAAGGCCGTGGTCATGGCCCCGCAGGACACCGGCGCGATCGCCTCCACCCTTCAGAGCCTGAGCCAGCGGGGAATCCCGGTGATCAGCGTGGACACCCGCCCGGACAAGGGCGACGTCTACATGGTGGTGCGGGCCGACAACAAGGCGTACGGCGAGAAGGCCTGCAAATACCTGGGGGAGCAGCTCAAGGGGAAGGGTGAAGTCGCCGAATTCCAGGGCGACTTGAGCTCCATCAACGGCCGCGACCGCTCGGAGGCCTTCAAGTCCTGCATGGACAAGGGCTACCCCGGCATCAAGGTCCACGAGCTGGCCACCGACTGGAAGGGCGACGTGGCCTCCGCCAAGCTCCAGTCCACGCTCGCCGCCCATCCGGGCCTGAACGGCATCTACATGCAGGCCGGCGGCGTCTTCCTCCAGCCGACGCTGGCCCTGCTCCAGCAGAAGGGCCTGCTGAAGCCGCCGGGCACCGCGGGCCACATCACCATCGTCTCCAACGACGGCATCCCCGAGGAGTTCGACGCGATCAAGGCCGGAAAGATCGACGCGACCGTTTCCCAGCCCGCCGACCTCTACGCCAAGTACGCGCTGTTCTACGCGAAGGCGGCCCTGGACGGAAAGACGTTCAAGGCGGGCCCGACCGACCACGGCTCCACCATCATCAAGATCCCCAACGGCTACGAGGACCAGCTGCCCGCCCCCCTTGTCACCAAGGCCAACGTCGACGACGCCTCGCTCTGGGCGAACCAGCTGCGGAAGAAGAGCTAGCCATGGCACCCGGACCCGCCCTGCACGCCCACGGCATCGTCAAACGCTTCGGGCCCACACTCGCCCTCGACGGCGTCGGCCTGACCGTGCGCCCCGGCGAATCGCACGCGCTCGTCGGCCGCAACGGCGCCGGAAAGTCCACCCTCGTCGGCGTGGTCACGGGGCTGCACCGGCCGGACGCCGGCACCGTCTCGTTCGGCGGCGCGCCCGCACCGGCCTTCGGCGACCGGGCCGGCTGGCAGTCCAAGGTCGCCTGCGTCTACCAGAAGTCCATGGTCGTACCGGACCTGACCGTCGCCGAGAACCTCTTCCTGAACCGCTTCGAGGGCGAACGCATCCGCTGGAGCCGACTGCGCCGCCGCGCCGCGGACCTCCTCGCGGAGTACGGAGTGAACGTCGACCCGGACGCCCGCGCAGGTCAACTCCCCGTGGAACAGAGGCAGTTCGTCGAGATCGCCCGCGCCCTGTCGTTCGGCGCCCGACTGATCGTCCTGGACGAGCCGACCGCGCAGCTCGACGCCCGCGGCATCCAGCGCCTGTTCACCAAGCTCCGCGAACTCCAGTCGCAGGGCGTCGCGTTCCTGTTCATCTCGCACCACCTCCAGGAGGTGTACGACCTGTGCACCGCGGTCACCGTCTACCGCGACGCCCGCCAGGTCCTCACGGCCGCCGTCGCCGACCTGCCCAAGGACGAACTGGTCGCGGCGATGACGGGCGAGCGGCCGGGCGCGGCCGGCCCCTCCTGGCGTGCGGCCGCCGGTCCCGCAAGGGCTTCGGAGCCGGTCCTGCGCACCGAAGGGCTCGCGCTCGACGGGGAGTTCGAGGCGCTCGATCTCGCGGTGCGCCCAGGCGAGGTGCTCGGCGTCGCCGGAGCCGCGGCCAGCGGGAACACGGCTCTCGGCGAGACGCTGGCCGGGATGCGCCGGGCCACCGCCGGCCGGGTCACCGTGCACGGCCGGGTGGTGAAACCGGGCAGCGTGCCGCACGCCCTGGACGCGGGCATCGGCTACATCCCGGAGGACCGGCACCGCCAGGGCCTGGTCCCGAACCGCTCGGTCGCCGAGAACGCGACGCTCACCGTCACCGATCAGCTGGGGCCCTGGGGGACCGTACTCCCTTCCAGGACAAGGGAGTTCGCGCGCTCGATGATCGGCTCGCTCGACATCCGGACGCAGGGCCCCGAACAGCCCGTGTCGGGCCTGTCGGGCGGCAACCAGCAGAAAGTCGTGGTGGCCCGCGCGCTGGCCCGCGGACCGGTGGCCCTCGTCGCGGTACGACCCACGGCGGGCGTGGACGTGAAGTCCAAGGACGCGCTCCTCGGTGTGGTGCGGCAGGTGGCCGACGACGGCAGCGCGGCGGTGATCATCTCCGACGAACTCGACGACCTCAGGGTGTGCGACCGGGTGCTCGCGCTGTTCCACGGGCGGGTCGTCGCGGAGTACGACAGCGGGTGGACCGACGGCGAGTTGGTCGCGGCGATGGAAGGTGTACAGGGCATGGACGGCACGGCGGACGCGGACGGTACGGGGGAGCGGCCATGACCGATACGGCGACCGATACGGCGACCGGGGCGCCGGCCGGAATGCGGGACACCAGCGCCCTGGGGCGCCTCGCCCACATCCGCTGGAGCGACTTCTCCCTCGTGCCCGTGATCCTCGTCCTGATGGTCATCGGCTTCATCGTCTCGCCGGTGTTCCTCACCTCGGACAACCTGATCAGCGTCATCCAGCAGTCCTCCGAACTGAGCCTGCTGGTGCTCGGCCAGGCCCTGATCCTGATCTGCGGCCGCATGGACCTGTCCCTGGAGTCGACGATCGGCATCGCGCCGGTCATCGCCATGTGGCTGGTCCTGCCGTCCTCGGCCGCGGCCGGCCGCTTCTCGGGCGTCGGCCTGCTGCCCGGCTGGACGGCGATCCCGGTGTGCCTCCTGGTCGGGCTCGCGATCGGGGCGTTCAACGGCTTCCTGATGCTGAAGCTCAACGTCAACGGGTTCATCGCGACGCTCGGGATGCTGACGATGCTGCGGGGCCTGCACGTCGGCATCACCGGCGGTCGCTCCATCATCGACATGCCGCCCTCCTTCCGCTACCTCGGCATGACGGACTGGCTCGGCGTACCCGCCGCGGTCTGGATCTGCCTCGCGCTCTTCGCGATCGGCGGGGCGGCGCTGGCGTGGCTGCGGCACGGGCGGGCGCTGTACGCGATCGGGGGGAACCCGGAGGCGGCGCGGGCGGCGGGCATCCGGGTGGACCGGGTGACGTGGATCGTGCTGGGGATCGGCGGCCTGCTCGCCGCGTTCGCGGGGATTCTGTACACGGGGCACTACGGTTCGGTCGCGGCGAACCAGGGGAACGGGTGGATCTTCCAGGTGTTCGCGGCGGCGGTGATCGGCGGCATCAGCCTGAAGGGCGGGCGGGGCACGCTCTTCGGTGCGCTGACCGGGGTTCTGACCCTTCAACTGGTCGTGAACGTGATGACGTTGGGCGGGGTTCCGGCGCTCTGGAACCAGTTCCTGAACGGGGCGATCATCATCGTGGCGCTGGTGATCAGCCGCTTCGCAAGCGGCGAAAAACAGGATTAGGCTCCCCTCTCACCCTCCTGGGGCTCCGCCCCAGACCCCGTTCGCGCTGGAAGGGCGCTCGTCCTCAAACTCCCCCAAGGCCTCAAGGGCCAGGGGGGACCCCATGACGGGCTGGGAAGTGCACCCTGCCAGGATCGACGCCGCTACGGCCGCGGGGAACTGCGCGAGCGGTCGGGATGGGGGTGGGGCGGGAAGTTGGATACCCTCTCGCGGTTGGCTTCGGGGCATCGGCGGGCCGAACTGCCGTGACAGGGGACGAATTTTCATGAGCGCACCTTCCACCGACCTTTTCCAGCCCCTGGGGCCCGACGACCCGGCCACGGTGGGCGGTTACCGTCTGACGGCCGTGCTGGGCGCGGGCGGCATGGGCAAGGTGTACCTCACCTACACCCCGGGCGGGCGGCCGATCGCGCTCAAGGTGATCAGGCCCGAGTTCAGCGAGGACCCCGAGTTCCGGCGGCGCTTCCAGCAGGAGGTGAAGGCGGCGCAACGGGTGCAGGGCCTCTACACCGCGCCCGTCATCGACTTCGACACCGAGGGCACCCAGCCCTGGCTGGCCACGGCCTACGTACCCGGCCCCTCCCTCGCGCACGCGGTGGCCCGGCACGGGCGGCTGCCGCTGCGCAGCGTGCTGCTCCTTGCCGTCGGAGTCGCCGAGGCGCTGCACGTCATCCACGGCGCGGGCATCGTCCACCGTGACCTGAAGCCCGCGAACGTACTCCTCGCCGCAGACGGTCCCCGCGTGATCGACTTCGGCATCGCCCGCGCGGCGGACGCCACTTCCCTGACCGGGCACGGCGTCAGCGTCGGCACGCCCGCGTTCATGGCGCCCGAGCAGGCCTCCGCCGGCACGGTCACCCCCGGCACCGACATCTTCGCCCTCGGCCAGATCCTGGCGTACGCGGCCATCGGGGCGCCCGCGTACGGTGAGGGGTCCTCGCACGCCGTGCTGTACCGCATCGTGCACGAGGAACCCGACCTCAGCGCGCTGCCGGAGGAACTGCGGCCCCTGGTGACGCGGTGCCTCAGCCGCGACCCGGCGGACCGGCCCACCCTGACCGAGGTCATCCAGCTGTGCCACGACCTCTCGCCCGCCCCGCTCCGCCAGGGTGAGGACTGGCTGCCCCAGGAGGTCGCCGGTTCCATCACGGAGCGTCTCCGGCTGCCCGAACCGGCGAAGACCCCGCCGCCGCGGCCCGCCGTGGCCCCGACGCCGACCGAAGTCTCCCCACAGCCTCCGACGCAGGGCGCGTCCCCGTACGCCCCGACCGGTCTCGGCGTAGCCGCCGCGCCGACGCAGAGCGCCCCCGCCGCGCCGACGCACGCACCGAACGGTCCCGCCGCCCCCGCCGCCCCGGGCGCGGTGCCGTCCGGCCATCCCGGCTATCAGACGCCGCCGCCCGGGTACCAGACCCAGCCGGGTTACCAGACGCCGCCGCCCGGGTACCAGACCCAGCCGGGTTACCAGACGCCGCCGCCCGGGTACGGGCCCGGCTACCCCGCCCCGGCGCCCTCCCGCCACCCCGGCTACCCGCCCGCCGCGCCGAAGCGCAAGCGGACAGGGCTGATCGTCGCCGGGTCCGTCGTTGCGGCGGTGATCGGCATCGTGGTCATCGTTTCCCTGCTGCCGAACGGCTCCGGCGACAAGGGCAAGAGCAGCTCACGTGCCACGGGTGGAAGCAGAGCCGGGGGTGCGAGCAAGGCCGCCGGCAGCGGAACCCAGAGCGGCGGATCCAGCGGTAAGAACCAGAAGCCCGCCGATCCCACCCCGGTCTCGTACCAGGGCATCAACCTGACCGCCAATTACCAGCTCATGCTGGCCGACAACCCGCCGCGCCCCGGCACCGGCGGCAGCGCCGGCGTGTCGTACAACCACGGCGACCTGTACTTCTACATGGACACCCTCTTCGGGGACACGAAGGTCGGGACCGACAACGGCAAGCTGGTCGTCCTGAACAACTCGGAGAAGGGTTCGCTGGAGACCTGCCGCGCCGAAACCCGTTACACCGAGAAGATCGGCCTCGACCAGCTCACGGACGGGTCGGAGATCTGCGTGCTCAGCGACGCGGGCCACATCGCGGTGGCGACGTACCGCGGCAAGTCCGGTACGAACGACCCGAGCAAGTACATCACCCTCGACCTCAAGGTCTGGCGCAACGCCGAGGAGCCGAGGAAGCACTGACACACACGCCGGGTGCCCGGGTTCCCGGGGGCACTGCCCCCGGGAACCCGCCTCCCGGGCTACAGCGTTGACCTGAGCCACTGCTCCACGCTGGCGATGTGCACCGTCGCCCAGGACCGCGCCGCCTCCGCGTCCCGGTCCCGCAGCGCCGCGAGGATGGCCCGGTGCTCGTGCAGGGTGCGGCTCACCGCGTCCTCCTGAGTCAGGCCCCGCCAGATGCGGGCCCGGGTCGTCGGGCCGGACAGCCCGTCGAGGAGCGAGCACAGCACCGAATTCCCCGACCCCGCCACGATGCCCCGGTGGAATTCGAGGTCGGACGCCACCAGTTCCTCCACGGAGGGCGAGTCCCCCAGGGCGTCCAACTGGGCCGAAAGCGCGTCGAGTTCGGCATCGCTGATCCGCGCCACCGCCATCGCCGTCGCGGCCGGCTCCAGAATGCGCCGTACCGCGAGGAACTCCAGGACCGTGTCGTCGCGGTGGAAATCGACGACGAAGCTCATCGCCTCAAGCAGCAACTGCGGGTCCAGGCTGGTGACATAGGTGCCGTCGCCTTGGCGGACGTCCAGGATGCGGATCAGGGACAGCGCCCGCACCGCCTCGCGCAGGGAGTTGCGGGACAGGCCCAGCTCCGCCGCCAGTTCGCTCTCCTTGGGGAGCCGGTCGCCCGGGCGCAGCGCACCGGAGACGATCATTTCCTTGATCTTCTCGATGGCCTCGTCGGTGACAGCCATGGGCGACCTCCATACATCCGATGTATCGGCCCCCATTATGCGCGTTCCGCACTCGCCGCGATCCCCCGGAGGGCCCGAACCGCATGCCGAAGGGGCGACCCCCGGAGAGGGGGCCGCCCCTTGAGCATGCGGCTGACGAGTCGTCAGTTCTTCTTCTGCAGCAGGTTGTCGACCTTGTCGCGGATCTCGTCCGTGGCCAGACCCCGAATCGTCAGGGTCGTACGGCGGCGCAGCACGTCGTCCGCCGTCTCGGCCCACTCGTGGTCGCGGGCGTACACGACCTGCGCCCAGATCTCCGGCGCGTCCGGGTGGATGCGCTCGGCGAGGGTCGCGTCGTCGTTGGCCAGGCGCGCGATGTCGAAGGACAGCGAACCGTAGTGCGTGGCCAGGTGCTTGGCGGTGTCGGCCGCCATGCGCGGGCCGGGCGCCGGGCCGTCCACCATCAGGCGGTGGGCGACGGCGCGCGGGTTGGCTATGCCGGGCAGAGGCATCTTGCCGGGGAGCTGCGAGATGGGCTCGAAGTCGTCGCCGAGCGGGTGGCCCGGCAGCTGCTCCAGCTTCTTCATCACCGTACGGCCGATGTGGCGGAACGTCGTCCACTTGCCGCCGGCCACCGACAGCATGCCGCCGCGGCCCTCGGTGACGACCGTCTCGCGCTTGGCCTTGGAGGTGTCGCCCGGACCGCCGGGCAGCACCCGCAGACCGGCGAAGGAGTACGTGATCAGGTCGCGCGACAGCTGCTGGTCGCGGATCGAGAACGCGGCCTCGTCGAGGATCTGCGCGGTGTCCGCCTCGGTGACGCGGACGTCCGCCGGGTCGCCCTCGAACTCCTCGTCGGTGGTGCCGAGCAGGAGCATGTCCTCCCAGGGGAGGGCGAAGGTGATGCGGTACTTGTCGATGGGGGTCGCGAGCGCGGCCTTCCAGGGGGCGGTGCGCTTGAGGACCAGGTGCGCGCCCTTCGAAAGACGTATGGAGGGAGCCGAGTTCGGGTCCTCCATCTTGCGCAGGTGGTCGACCCAGGGGCCGGTCGCGTTCAGGACGAGGCGGGCGTCGACGCCGAACTCCTCACCGTCCATGCGGTCCTTGAGGTCGGCGCCCGTGACCCGGCCCCGGGTGAAGCGCAGGCCGGTGACCTCGGCGTGGTTGAGGACGACCGCGCCGGCCTCGACGGCAGCGCGGACCGTCATCAGCGCCATGCGGGCGTCGTTCATCTGGTCGTCGCCGTACACGGCCACGGCCTTCAGGTTGTCCGTACGCAGCTCCGGCACGTCCGCCGCGGCCTTCGCGGGGGAGAGCAGGTGGCCGACGCCGTCGCCGAAGGCGGACAGGGCCGAGTAGGCGAAGACGCCGGCACCCAGCTTGGCGGCGCCGTGCGGGCCGCCCTTGTACACGGGCAGGTAGAACGTGAGCGGGTTGGCGAGGTGCGGGGCCACCTGACGGGACACCGCACGCCGCTCGAAGTGGTTCTCCGCGACCAGCTTCACCGCGCCGGTCTGCAGGTAGCGCAGACCGCCGTGGAGCAGCTTGGAGGAGGCGGAGGAGGTGGCGCCGGCGAAGTCACCGGCGTCCACCAGGGCCACCCGCAGACCGGACTGCGCGGCGTGCCAGGCGGTGGAGATGCCCAGGATGCCGCCGCCGATGACCAGGAGGTCGTACGTCGCCTTGGACAGTTGCTCCCGAGTCTCGGCGCGGCTCGGGTGGGAGCCGGAGGCCGGGTGCGTCCCGAGGGCAGGGACGCTCTGCAGGGTGGTCATGTCGATTACTCCTCGTCCTCGATCCAGCCCATGGTCCGCTCTACGGCCTTGAGCCAGTTCTTGTACTCGCTGTCACGCTTGTCGGCGTCCATGCGAGGGGTCCATTCCGCCGCCCGGCGCCAGTTGGCGCGCAGCGCGTCGGTGTCCGGCCAGAAGCCGACGGCCAGACCGGCGGCGTAGGCGGCGCCGAGGCAGGTCGTCTCGGCGACCATCGGACGCACGACCGGCGCGTCCAGGAAGTCCGAGAGGGTCTGCATCAGCAGGTTGTTGGAGGTCATGCCGCCGTCGACCTTCAGCGCGGTCAGCTCGACGCCCGAGTCCTTCGTCATGGCGTCGGTGATCTCGCGGGTCTGCCAGGCGGTGGCCTCAAGGACGGCGCGCGCGATGTGCGCCTTGGTGACGTACCGGGTGAGGCCGGCGATCACACCACGGGCGTCGGAGCGCCAGTACGGGGCGAACAGGCCGGAGAAGGCCGGCACGAAGTAGGCGCCGCCGTTGTCCTCGACACTCGACGCGAGCGTCTCGATCTCGGCCGCGGTCTTGATCATGCCCATCTGGTCGCGCATCCACTGGACGAGCGAGCCGGTGACGGCGATGGAGCCTTCGAGGGCGTAGACCGGCTTCTGGTCGCCGATCTGGTAACCGACCGTCGTCAGCAGGCCGTTGTAGGAGTTGACGGGCTTGTCACCGGTGTTCATCAGCATGAAGGTGCCGGTGCCGTAAGTGGACTTGGCCTCGCCCTCGGAGAAGCAGGTCTGGCCGAACAGGGCCGCCTGCTGGTCGCCGAGCGCGGAGGCGACGGGGATGCCGTCCAGGACGCCGCCCTTGGCGTGTCCGTACACCTCGGCGGAGGAGCGGATCTCGGGCAGCACGGCCGCCGGGATGTCGATGGACGAGAGGATCTTCTCGTCCCACGCCATGTCGTGCAGGTTCATGAGCAGCGTGCGCGAGGCGTTGGTGACGTCCGTGACGTGCACACCGCCGTCGGTGCCACCGGTCAGGTTCCAGATGACCCAGGAGTCCATGGTGCCGAAGAGGATGTCGCCGCGCTCGGCGCGCTCGCGCAGGCCCTCGACGTTGTCGAGCAGCCAGCGGACCTTCGGACCGGCGAAGTACGACGCGAGCGGCAGGCCGGTCTCGCGGCGGAAGCGGTCCTGGCCGACGTTGCGGCCGAGCTCCTTGCAGAGCGCGTCGGTACGGGTGTCCTGCCAGACCAGCGCGTTGTGCACGGGCTCGCCGGTGTTCTTGTCCCACATCAGCGTGGTCTCACGCTGGTTGGTGATGCCGATCGCCTTGACGTCGGCGGCGGTGATGCCCGCCTTCTCGATCGCGCCGGCCACGACTTCCTGGACGTTGGTCCAGATCTCGGCGGCGTCGTGCTCGACCCAGCCCGGCTTCGGGAAGATCTGCTCGTGCTCCTTCTGGTCGACCGAGACGATCCGGCCGTCCTTGTCGAAGACGATGCAGCGGCTGGAGGTGGTGCCCTGGTCGATGGCCGCGATGAACGGGCCGGTGCTGTGCGTGTCGCTCATGGGGTGCTCCCGGTAGGTCCGAAGGGGTCGCGTCGTGTCTCAGGCGAAGGCGATGTTGTAGATGCCACCGGCGATCGCGCCGCCGATCAGCGGGCCGACGACCGGGATCCAGGCGTAGCTCCAGTCCGAACCGCCCTTGTTGGGCAGCGGCAGCAGGGAGTGCACGATGCGCGGGCCGAGGTCGCGGACCGGGTTGATGGCGTAGCCGGTCGGACCGCCGAGCGAGAGACCGATGCCGACCACGACGAGTGCGGTGATCAGGACACCGATGACGCCGAGCCCCTTGCCGTCGCCGTTGAGGCCCTGCGTCAGGATCGCGAGGACCAGAATGATGGTGGCGATGACCTCCGTGACCACGTTCTGGACCACGTTGCGGATCTCCGGGCCGGTCGAGAAGACGCCGAGCACCGGCCCCGCCTCGTGCTCGCGGGCCTCGATCGCCTTGCCGTCGCCCACGATCTCGGGGTCGGTGAGGTGCGCGTGGAACTGGCCGTAGTAGGCGAGCCACACGAGGACCGCGCCGAGCATGGCGCCGAGGATCTGTCCGCCGAGGTACACGGGGACGTCGCTCCACTTGGTGCCGCCCTCGATCGCGAGACCCAGGGTCACCGCGGGGTTGAGGTGGGCGCCCGAGAGCGGGGCCGAGATGTAGGCGGCGGTCAGCACGGCGAAGCCCCACCCGAAGGTGATCGCGAGCCAGCCGGCGTTCCGCGCCTTCGAGCGCTTCAACGTGACGGCGGCGCACACGCCACCGCCCAGCAGGGTGAGAACGGCGGTACCAATGATCTCGCCGGTGAAGATGTCGTGGCTGGACACCCGCGACTCCTTTGTCCTTCGTCCAGGGGGAAATCCCAACAAGCGGAGCACCGGGTCCCTCCGGTGATCCGCGCCCTCAATGGCTGAGGGCTGTCCGGCCCATGGCGTTGTCACACTCTAACTCGTATTGCCGGTAGGTGTTCGACAATGCCGACCGCTGAACGGCAGTTTTGCCCCCGGGTTAACGGGACGTCAATACTTCTGTGACTGGAATCCCTGATCGTTACCAGGTGGTGCGAACCACCAAACATGGACCCGGTTCAGGGATCAAGATCATGTAGTGGTATGGCGCGAGCTGCTCCGGCCCGGTTCTGACCTGCGAAGGGGCTCCGGAGCGCCCGGCGCCGCGCCCTAGAAGCGGCCGGCGCCCAGGTCCCGCGAGACCGCGCGGGCGCAGTCGCGTACGGCGGCCACCAGCTCGGGCCGCACCTCGCCGTCCTTGCAGACCCGCTCCACGGCGCCCGTGACGCCCACCGCGCCGACCGGCATCCGGCGCCGGTCGTGGATCGGGGCCGCCACCGAGGCGACGCCCTCCCAGGTCTCCTCGATGTCCGAGCCCCAGCCGCGCGCACGGGTCACGTCGAGCAGCCCCTCGAAGTTCTCGGGCGCGGTGACCGTGTGGGGCGTGAACGCCTCGTGCATGTTGTCCACGGCCTCGGTGTGGGCCACCGGGTCGTACGCGGAGAGCACCTTGCCCAGGGCCGTGGAGTGCAGCGGCTGCATGGCGCCCACTTCGAGCACCTGGCGGCTGTCGTCGGGCCGGAAGACGTGGTGCATGATCAGCACGCCCTGCTGGTGGAGCACCCCCACGTACACGCTCTCGCCGCTGGACCGCGCCAGGTCGTCCGTCCATACCAGGGCGCGCGCCCGCAGCTCGTGGACGTCCAGGTAGCTGTTGCCCAGGCGGAGCAGCTCGGCGCCCAGCTGGTAGCGGCCCGAGGCCGGGTCCTGCTCCACGAAGCCCTCGGCCTGCAGGGTGCGCAGGATGCCGTGTGCGGTGCCCTTGGCAAGGCCCAGTGCGGAGGCCACCTCGGACAGGCCGAGCCGCCGCTCGCCCCCGGCGAGCAGTCGCAGCATGGCGGCCGCCCGTTCGAGCGACTGGATGTTGCGCGCCATCGCGCTCCCTCCCTTTCGGGCACTGCTGAACCGGCTGTCGCCGCTGAAGCGGCCGGCTCTGAAATCGACTGGTTCGACAATGCTGAACAGTATCGGCCGTTGCCGACCTCGTGTCACGGTGAGTGCTGCCCCTCCCCACACTTCAGGACACCGCCGTCCGGCCCCGCCCTCGCCGTCCGCCCCCTGATACACCCGCGCGCCGCCCGGGGGCGCCCGGTTAGGCTGGCCGCGTGCGCCCTCCCTCCGGAAGGCGCAAAGCCGACAGCCGTCGCACTCCAGGGAGCACATCCATGGCCTTGTTGCCGACCCCTTCCGCTGACAGCCGGACCCGTATCGACGCCCTTCGTGAGGCACTGGCCTCCCGGGTGGTGGTGGCCGACGGTGCGATGGGCACCATGCTGCAGGCGCAGGATCCCACCCTGGAGGACTTCCAGGACCTAGAGGGCTGCAACGAGGTCCTGAACGTGACCCGGCCCGACATCGTGCGCTCGGTCCACGAGGCGTACTTCTCGGTCGGCGTGGACTGCGTCGAGACCAACACGTTCGGCGCCAACCACACCGCGATGAGCGAGTACGACATCCCGGAGCGGGTGCACGAGCTGTCGCAGGCCGGCGCCCGCATCGCCCGCGAGGTCGCCGACGAATTCACCGCCTCGACCGGACAGCAGCGCTGGGTGCTCGGCTCGATCGGCCCCGGTACGAAGCTGCCGACGCTCGGCCACATCGGCTACCCCACGCTGCGCGACGGCTTCCAGGCGAACGCCGAGGGCCTGATCGCGGGCGGCGCGGACGCGCTGATCGTGGAGACCACCCAGGACCTGCTCCAGACCAAGTCCGCGATCCTGGGTGCCCGCCGGGCGATGGAGGCGACCGGGGCGGACCTGCCGCTCCTGGTCTCCCTCGCCTTCGAGACGACCGGCACGATGCTCCTCGGCTCCGAGATCGGCGCCGCGCTGACCGCCCTTGAGCCGCTCGGCGTCGACATGATCGGTCTGAACTGCTCGACCGGCCCCGCCGAGATGAGCGAGCACCTGCGCTACCTCACCCGGCACTCCCGCATTCCGCTGCTCTGCATGCCCAACGCCGGCCTGCCCGTCCTCACCCGGGACGGCGCGCACTTCCCGCTCGGCCCCGAGGGTCTGGCCGACGCGCAGGAGAACTTCGTCCGCGACTACGGCCTGTCCCTGGTGGGCGGCTGCTGCGGTACGACACCGGAGCACCTGCGCCAGGTCGTCGACCGGGTCCGCGGGACCGCCCCGGGCGAGCGTCACCCGCGCCCGGAGCCGGGCGCCGCCTCCCTCTACCAGACGGTGCCGTTCCGCCAGGACACCTCCTACCTGGCGATCGGTGAGCGGACGAACGCGAACGGGTCGAAGAAGTTCCGTGAGGCCATGCTGGAGGGCCGCTGGGACGACTGTGTGGAGATGGCCCGCGACCAGATCCGCGAGGGCGCCCACATGCTCGACCTCTGCGTCGACTACGTGGGCCGCGACGGCGTGGCCGACATGGCCGAGCTGGCCGGGCGTTTCGCGACCGCCTCCACCCTCCCCATCGTTCTGGACTCGACGGAACTCCCGGTCCTGCAGGCCGGGTTGGAGAAGCTCGGCGGCCGCGCGGTCATCAACTCGGTCAACTACGAGGACGGCGACGGGCCCGAGTCCCGGTTCGCGAAGGTCACCGCTCTGGCGGTCGAGCACGGGGCGGCGCTGATCGCGCTGACCATCGACGAGGAGGGCCAGGCCCGCACCGTCGAGACGAAGGTCGCCATCGCCGAGCGGCTCATCGCCGATCTGACCGGCAACTGGGGGGTGCACGAGTCGGACATCCTCATCGACGCGCTGACCTTCACGATCTGCACCGGCCAGGAAGAATCGCGCGGCGACGGCATCGCCACCATCGAGGCGATCCGCGAGCTCAAGCGCCGCCACCCGGACGTGCAGACCACGCTGGGCCTGTCCAACATCTCCTTCGGCCTGAACCCGGCCGCCCGCGTCGTCCTCAACTCCGTCTTCCTGGACGAGTGCGTGAAGGCCGGGCTCGATTCGGCGATCGTGCACGCCTCGAAGATCCTGCCGATCGCCCGGCTGGAGGAGGAGCAGGTCAAGGTCGCCCTCGACCTGATCTACGACCGCCGCGCCGAGGGCTACGACCCCCTCCAGAAGCTCATGGAGCTGTTCGAGGGCGCCACGATGAAGTCGATGAAGGCGGGCAAGGCCGAGGAACTCCTCGCCCTGCCGCTGGACGAGCGCCTCCAGCGCCGCATCATCGACGGCGAGAAGAACGGCCTGGAAGCCGACCTCGACGAGGCGCTCCAGACCACGCCCGCCCTCGACATCGTCAACAACACCCTGCTCGAAGGCATGAAGGTGGTCGGCGAGCTGTTCGGCTCCGGCCAGATGCAGCTGCCGTTCGTGCTCCAGTCCGCCGAGGTCATGAAGAGCGCGGTCGCCCACCTGGAGCCGCACATGGAGAAGTCGGACGCGGAGGGCAAGGGCACCATCGTGCTGGCCACCGTGCGCGGTGACGTCCACGACATCGGCAAGAACCTCGTCGACATCATCCTGTCCAACAACGGCTACAACGTCGTCAACCTCGGCATCAAGCAGCCGGTCTCCGCGATCCTGGAAGCCGCCCAGGAACACCGCGCCGACGTCATCGGCATGTCCGGCCTCCTGGTCAAATCCACCGTGATCATGAAGGAGAACCTGGAGGAGCTCAACCAGCGCAAGCTGGCCGCCGAGTACCCGGTCATCCTCGGCGGCGCGGCCCTGACCCGGGCCTATGTCGAGCAGGACCTGCACGAGATCTACGAGGGCGAGGTCCGCTACGCCCGCGACGCCTTCGAGGGCCTGCGCCTCATGGACGCCCTGATCGGCGTCAAGCGCGGCGTGCCCGGCGCCGTCCTCCCGGAACTCAAGCAGCGCCGGGTGCCGAAGAGGGACACGGCCGCCGTCCTGGAGGTGGAGGAGCCGCAGGGCTCGGTGCGCTCCGACGTGGCCACCGACAACCCCATCCCCACCCCGCCGTTCTGGGGCACCCGCGTCATCAAGGGCATCCCGCTCAAGGAATACGCCTCCTGGCTCGACGAAGGCGCGCTGTTCAAGGGCCAGTGGGGCCTGAAGGAGGCCCGCAAGGGCGGACCGACGTACGAGGAGCTGGTGGAGACCGAGGGCCGCCCGCACCTGCGCGGCTGGCTCGACAAGCTGCACACCGAGGGCCTGCTCGAAGCGGCCGTCGTCCACGGCTACTTCCCGTGCGTGTCCAAGGGCGACGACCTGATCCTGCTGAACGACGACGGCTCCGA
Source organism: Streptomyces sp. NPDC001415 (assembly GCF_053597395.1). Taxonomy (NCBI): domain Bacteria; kingdom Bacillati; phylum Actinomycetota; class Actinomycetes; order Kitasatosporales; family Streptomycetaceae; genus Streptomyces; species Streptomyces sp. NPDC001415. Next base: position 117,639 of record NZ_JBSFIE010000015.1, on the reverse strand, counting down.
GCGCACCCGGTTCACCTTCCCGCGCCAGCGCCGAGGACGGCGGCTGTGCCTGGCGGACTTCTTCCGCCCGGAGGACTCCGGCGAGGTCGACGTCGTCGGCCTCCAGGTCGTCACCGTCGGCTCGAAGATCGGCGAGGAGACGGCCAAGCTCTTCGAGGCCAACGCCTACCGCGACTACCTCGAACTGCACGGCCTGTCCGTCCAGTTGGCCGAGGCCCTCGCCGAGTACTGGCACGCCCGGGTCCGTTCCGAGCTGGGCTTCGCCGGTGAGGACCCCTCCGACGTCGAGGACATGTTCGCGCTGAAGTACCGCGGCGCGCGCTTCTCGCTCGGCTACGGGGCCTGCCCCGACCTGGAGGACCGGGCGAAGATCGCCGAGCTGCTCGAACCGGAGCGGATCGGCGTGCACCTCTCCGAGGAGTTCCAGCTCCACCCCGAGCAGTCCACCGACGCCATCGTCATCCACCACCCCGAAGCCAAGTACTTCAACGCCCGATGACAGGGCGCCGGAGATAATTCAGCGCGCGTTCAGCGGGCCGGACGTACACTGGTCGGCCCAGTCAAGGCCGGTCGCTTTTCCCAGCTGGGGAAGGCGACCGGCCTTCTCGTCCCTCCAGGAGGTGTGCCGATGACCAGTACGGTCCCCGCAGCCATGACTCGTACAGCCGAAGGTGCAGCCCTCCAGGCCGTCTTTCTCGACATGGACGGCACCCTCGTCGACACCGAGGGCTTCTGGTGGGACGCCGAGCGCGACGCCTTCGCGGCCCTCGGGCACGTCCTGGACGAGTCGTGGCGGGACGTGGTGGTGGGCGGCCCGATGACGCGCAGCGCGGGCTTCCTCATCGAGGCCACCGGCGCCGACATCACCCTGGCCGAGCTGACCGTACTGCTCAACGAACGCTTCGAGGCACGGATCGCCCGAGGGGTGCCGCTGATGCCGGGCGCCGCCCGGCTGCTGAGCGAGCTCGCCGCCCACAACATTCCGACGGCCCTCGTCTCCGCCTCGCACCGCCGCATCATCGACAAGATCGTGCACTCGCTCGGCCCGTCCAACTTCGCCCTGACCGTGGCGGGCGACGAAGTGGCCCGTACCAAGCCGCACCCCGACCCCTACCTGATCGCCGCCGGCGGACTCGGCGCCGACCCGGCCAGGTGCGCGGTCGTGGAGGACACCGCGACCGGTGTGGCCGCGGCCGAGGCGGCCGGCTGCCGGGTGGTCGCGGTGCCGTCCATCGCCCCGATCGCGGCCGCCTCGGGCCGGGTCGTGGTCGGCTCCCTCGAAGAGGTCGACCTGGCATTTCTGCGCACCCTGATCACCAGGATGAACTGAAGAGCCTGTCACAGAGCGTGCGCCGCTGAATGCAGCGGAAACTCATCGCAGCCGCGCGTTCATTTTCCGTGACGCCCACCGTGACGAATTCGCACCCTGTCAAAGGGACCCGAGTGGTGACGTTCGTCACCTGACAGGGGGTCGACAGGAGCCCGATCCGGGCACTCCGGGCCCCCTGGACGCACCCTTGTGTCCCGTTTGATGATCCGGTGTACGAATCATTCCGCCACCCCGATATCGGTGCGCCAGTATTGCGGCGGACCGATTGATTCCCCGTGCACCAGAGCCAGTTCCAGCTTTTCGCGCGGCGCGCACTAATCTCGTCCGAGAACTTCGCCGCACCCTCATCTGCCCCGCCGCACACCAAGCGACCGGGACCGCAGGTCCGATCGCACAAACCCGGCCCGATCGCCCCGCCCCGAACGGGCGGACGCGGCGGAGTGTCCCGTACACCGCTGTACCCCAAAGTGCCGGACAAGGGAGATCGTCCAGGATGAACCGCAAGACTTTGGTGCTGCCGGCCCTGGTGGGCCTGCTCGCCCCCGTGCTCGCCGCGTGTGGCGGATCGGAGAGCGGGGGAGACGGCGGCAAGACCATCGTCGTGGGCACCACGGACCAGTTCGTGGCAACCAAGGACGCCCCTGCCCCCTTCGATCCGGCGCATGCCTATGAGACCGGCATCTGGAACGTGATGCGCCAGACCACGCAGTCGCTGGTCCACGTTCCGCGCGGCGGCGGCCTGCCGGTCCCCGACGCGGCCTCCTCCTGCAACTTCACCGACAAGGAGAACGAGAGCTACCGCTGCACCCTGCGCAGCGGCCTCGAATTCGCGGACGGCACCAAGGTGACCGCCGACGACGTGAAGTACTCCATCCAGCGCGTGCTCGACATCAAGGACGACAACGGTCCCTCCGGTCTCCTCGACAACATCGACACCATGGAGACCAAGGGCGACGCCGAGATCGTCTTCCACCTCAAGACGCCGGACGCCACCTTCCCGTACAAGCTCGCGACGCCCGCCGCGGGAATCGTGCAGAAGGACAAGTACGGTCCGAAGAAGCTCCGCGACGGCTTCGAGATGGACGGCTCCGGGCCGTACAAGATGAAGGCCGAGGTCAAGGACGGCGAGCAGGCGGTGAAGTTCACCTTCACCAAGAACTCGAACTACAAGGGCGACGTCAAGCTCGCCAACGACAAGGTCGAGCTGCGCTCCTTCCCGACCGCCGAAGCCATGGGCACCGCGCTCGCCAAGGGCGAGATCGACATGATGACCCGCGCGATGACGCCGGGGCAGATCCAGCAGATGCAGGTCAGCCCCAGCAAGGACATCAACCTGGTCGAGATGCCCGGCCTGGAGATCCGCTACCTCGGCTTCAACACCGAGGACCCGTCGGTGAAGAACAAGGCCGTGCGCCAGGCGCTGGCCCAGGCCATCGACCGCAGCCAGCTCGTGAGCAAGGTGTACGGAGCGACCGCCGAGCCGCTGTACTCGCTGATCCCGACCTCGATCGCCGGGCACACGAACTCGTTCTTCAACAAGTACGGCGAGGGCAGCAAGGCCAAGGCCCAGGCCATCCTGAAGAACGCCAACATCCAGACGCCCGTCAAGCTCACCCTCAACTACACCAAGGACCACTACGGTTCGATCACCGAGGACGAGTTCAAGAATCTGTCCTCGCAGCTGAACGCGACTGGGCTTTTCAGCACTACGATCCAGGGAACCGAGTGGTCGAAGTTCCGTCCGGCGCAGAAGAAGGGTGAGTACGCGGTCTACGGCCTCGGCTGGTTCCCCGACTTCCCCGACCCGGACAACTTCGTCGCCCCGTTCTTCGGCAAGGACAACTTCCTCAACACCCCGTACGTCAGCAACGACATCCGCAACACGCTGATCCCGGCGTCGCGAGTGGCCGCCGACCGCAACCAGGCGGCCAAGCCGTTCGAGTCGATCCAGGACATCGTCGCGGGTGATGTCCCGGTCATCCCGCTGTGGCAGGGCAAGCAGTACGTCGCTGCCCGCAGCGACATCACCGGCACCGAATGGGCCATCAACTCCTCGTCCGACCTGCAGCTGTGGGAACTGGCGCGAGGCAAGAAGTAACGCACGACCCGGCCGCGATCTCTCCGTGCCGGCCAGTAATTTCCGTAAGCAGGACTGTGAGGCACGTGCACGTGAAGATCCGGAACCGATGGCTGACAACCCCGCTCGCAGCGGGTGTGGCGGCCGGGCTCCTGAGCGGCTGCGGTACCCAGCAGGGCGGCGACGCCGCATCCGGCGACGGCGGTTCGGTGGTGATGGGGATGTCCGACGACATCCTGGCCACCGACCCCGCCTCCGGCTACGACCCAGGTTCGTGGCTGCTGTTCAACAACGTCTTCCAGTCGCTGCTCAGCTTCCCCAAGGGCAGCTCGACGCCGCAGCCGGAAGCCGCCCAGTCGTGCAGCTTCGACAGAGGCGGCTCCACGGTCTACCGCTGCACCCTGCGTCCCGGCCTCACCTTCAGCAACGGTGACAAGCTGACCTCCGAGGACGTCAAGTACTCCTTCGCGCGCGTCCTGAAGATCAACGACCCCAACGGCCCGGCGCCGATGCTCGCCACCCTGGGCAAGGTCGAGACCCCGGACGAGAAAACGGTCGTCTTCCACCTCAAGGTCCCGGACGCCACCTTCCCCAGCAAGATCGCCTCCGGCGCCGGCTCGATCGTCGACCACAAGGAATACCCGGCCGACAAGCTCCGCACCGACGGCAAGGCGGTCGGCTCCGGCGTCTACAAGCTGAACTCCTTCGGCGAGGACAAGGCCGCCTTCTCGGTCAACTCCTCCTACACGGGCACGGTCAAGGCCAAGAACTCCGGCATGACGCTGAAGCTCTTCCACGGCGACCAGAAGGCCCTGGCCGCCGCCCTGAACAAGGGCGACGTCGACCTCGTCTACCGAGGCCTCACCGCCAAGGACACCGCGGCCCTTCAGGCTTCGCCGACGGCGGACAAGAAGGGCATCGACGTCATAGAGGGCACCAGCGCCGAGGTCCAGGACCTGGTCTTCAACATGCAGGACCCGGTCCTCGGCAAGGTCGGGGTGCGCAAGGCGATCGCCTACCTCGTCGACCGCGAGGCCCTGGTGCGCAACGTCTACTCCTCCACCGCGACCCCGCTGTACTCGGTCATACCGAGCGGCATCACGGCCCACAACACCGCGCTCTTCGACCTGTACGGCGGCAGCCCCCAGCCGGCCAAGGCGAAGGCGGCCCTGCACTCGGCGGGCATCACCGGCAAGGTGAAGCTGACCCTGTGGTCCACGCCGAGCCGCTACGGCCCGTCCACCGACGACGCGTTGAAGGCGATAGCCGGCCAGCTCAACGCGAGCGGCCTGTTCGACGCCGACGTGAAGTCCGTGGAGTTCAAGCAGTACGAGAAGGACATCCAGGCAGGGAAGTACGGCGTCTACGTGAAGGGCTGGGTCCCCGACTACCCGGACCCGGACAACTTCACCCTTCCGTTCTTCGGCAAGGGCAACGTGCTGGCCAACAACTACGCCAACAAGCAGATCACCGACGAGATCCTCCCGGCGACCGCGGGCACTGCCGACCGCGCGGCCACGGAGGGCGACTTCGCCAAGCTCCAGGACATCGTCGCCGACGAACTCCCCGTCCTCCCGCTGTGGCAGGGCAAGCAGTACGCGGTGGCCCGGACCGGCATCACGGGCCTGGAGTGGACCCTGGACGCGTCAACGGTGTTCCGCTTCTGGGAGATCAAGAAGGGCTAGGGAACCCCCCCGGGGGGCCGCGGGGCCGCGCAATCGCGCGGCCCCGCCAGCGGTACTGGGTGCTTGTAGGGGCGCGAGACCGTGACATTTCGCGGCTCCGCCACGATGGGGGTCCCCCCTGTTCGAGCGAAGCCGAGAACTTGGGGGCGCGACCAGCCACGCACGGCCCGCAGTCGAAGGAGATCGGCCCCTCCGGCGTTTGAGGAGCGGGGGTCCGGGGGCAGAGCCCCCGGTACCTCAGGGAGCCACCCTGCCTACTGGGCCCCGGGCCGCACAAGCCCACTCTCGTACGCGTAGACCGCCGCCTGCACCCGGTCCCGAAGCCCCAGCTTCGTCAGCACATGCCCCACATGCGTCTTCACCGTCGTCTCGCTGACGAACAGATCCGCCGCGATCTCCGCGTTGGACAGCCCCCGGGCAACGAGCTTCAGCACCTCGACCTCGCGGTCGGTCAGCGTGTGCAGCGTGTCCGGCACCGGCTCCTCGCCGGACGGCAGGTGATCGGCGTACTTGTCGAGCAGCCGCCGCGTGATCGACGGCGCCAGCATCGCCTCGCCGGCCGCCACCACCCGGATCGCCTGCACCAGCTCGTTGGCGGGCGCGTCCTTCAGAAGGAAGCCGCTGGCTCCCGCCTTGAGCGCCTCCACCACGTACTCATCCAGGTCGAAGGTGGTCAGGACGAGCACCTTCGCAGGGCCGTCCTTGCCGGGCCCGCTGATCTGCCGGGTCGCCTCGACGCCATCCATCCGCGGCATCCGGATGTCCATGAGGACCACATCGGGCTGCAGCGCCCGGACCTGATCGAGGGCCTGCAGACCGTCACCGGCCTCGCCGACCACCGCGATGTCCTGCTCGGCCTCCAGGATCATCCGGAAGCCGGTGCGCAGCAGCGGCTGGTCGTCGACCAGTAGGACGCGGATCGCCACGGGTACTCCTCATCAGGATTGCTGGACCGGGCCCATTCTGCCCTGCTCACGGGTGGTGGGTGCGGCCGGGCGAGGACCTGGGCGGCAGGCGTCCCGGGAAGCCCCGGGCCACGGACCGCCGCTCGAACTCAGCCTGCCGACTCCGGCGCCGGGGTGATGGACAGCGGATATACCGGGGGAGTCCCACCGAATTCAGGACAGACCGCCTGATGGTCGCACCAGCCGCACAGCTTCGTGGGACGGGGCCGCCAGTCGCCCGTCTCGGTGGCGAGCCGGATCGCCTCCCACAGCGCGAGCAGCTTCCGCTCCACCTGCACGAGGTCCGCCTCGACCGGGTCGTACGTGAGCACATCGCCGCTGCCCAGGTACACCAGCTGAAGCCTGCGCGGCACGACCTGCTTCAGCCGCCACACCACCAGGGCGTAGAACTTCATCTGGAAGAGCGCGCCCTCCGCGTACTCCGGCCGCGGGGCCTTGCCCGTCTTGTAGTCGACGATCCGCACCTCGCCGGTGGGCGCCACGTCGACCCGGTCGATGACCCCGCGAAGCCGCAGCCCCGAATCCAGCTCGGTCTCGACGAAGAACTCCCGCTCCACCGGCTCCAGACGCGTCGGATCCTCCAGCGAGAACCACCGCTCCACCAGACGCTCGGCCTCGCCCAGCCACTTGGCGAGCCGCTCGCCCTCGGCGTCCTCGGCGAACAGCTCGGTCAGCTCCGGCTTCGACTCCAGGAGCCGGTCCCACTGCCCCGGGATCATCGACTTGGCGCGCGGCGCCGTGCGCTCGGCCGCCGGATCGTCGAAGAGCCGCTCAAGGACGGCATGCACCAGCGTGCCGCGCGTGGCCGCCTCACTCGGCTTCTCGGGCAGTCTGTCGATCACCCGGAATCGGTACAGCAAGGGGCACTGCATGAAGTCGTTCGCCCGCGACGGCGACAGCGACGTTGGCTGCTGTGCGGCCGCGGCCCCACCGGTGCTCGTACTCATGACACAGACCCTACGACCCGCCACTGACAGCGAGCGGAATACCATCGACGGCAGGCGCCCTCACCCTGCATGATCGTGGCATCGCACCATGCAGCGAACATTCGGCCGACGAGGCGAGTCCGGCCGGGGCTCCGGGGCAGATTCCCCGGGGCAGGCATCCTACCGACGAAGGGAACCCGTGGAAGACAGCGGCGAGAGCGGCGAGCGCGGACGGCCGCAGTCCGGCGCGGAGGGCAACACCCCCGGCCCGGGACCGGGCAACGGCAAGCAGCCCCGCTCCGGACCCGGCGGCGGACTCCTGATGGGCCGCCCCTTCGGAGTGCCCGTCTACGTCGCCCCCAGCTGGTTCCTGGTCGCCGCCCTCATCACCTGGGTCTTCGGCGGCCAGCTCGACCGGGTCCTGCCCGAACTCGGCGCCGCCCGCTACCTCGTGTCGCTCTTCTTCGCCGTGGCCTTCTACGCCTCCGTACTGGTCCATGAACTCGCCCACACCGTCGCCGCCCTCCGCTTCAAGCTGCCGGTGCGCCGCATCCAGCTCCAGTTCTTCGGCGGTGTCTCCGAGATCGAGAAGGAGACCGAGACGCCGGGCCGCGAGTTCGTCCTCGCCTTCGTCGGCCCGCTGCTCTCGCTGGTCCTGTCCGGCGTGTTCTACCTCGGCATGAAGGCCGTCGAACCCGGCACCGTGCCCGGAGTGCTGCTGGCCGGCCTGATGATCTCCAACCTCATCGTGGCCGGCTTCAACCTGCTGCCCGGCCTGCCCCTGGACGGCGGCCGCATGCTCCGCGCCGTCGTCTGGAAGATCACCGGCAAGCCCATGAGCGGCACGGTCGCCGCCGCCTGGGTCGGCCGCGCACTCGCCGTCACCGTCCTCATCGGCCTGCCGCTGCTCACCCAGACCGGGGTGCTCGGCAACTCGCCCGACGAGGTCAGCGGCATGGACACCGTCACCGACGCGCTGCTCGCCGCCATCCTCGCCGCGATCATCTGGACCGGCGCCGGCAACAGCCTGCGCATGGCCCGGCTGCGCGAACACCTCCCCGAGCTGCGCGCCCGCACCCTCACCCGGCGCGCCGTCCCCGTCGAGTCCACCACCCCGCTCTCCGAGGCGCTGCGCCGCGCGAACGAGGCGGGCGCCCGAGCCCTGGTCGTCGTCGACGGCCACGGCGACCCGACCGCCCTCGTCCGCGAGGCGGCCATCGTCGGCGTCCCCGAACACCGCCGCCCCTGGGTCGCCGTCAGCGGCCTCGCCCAAGACCTCACCGACGGCATGCGCGTCCCGGCCGAACTCGCCGGAGAGCCCCTGCTCGACCTGCTCCGAGCCACCCCCGCGACCGAGTACCTGGTGGTCGAGGAGACCGGCGAGATCTACGGAGTGCTGTCCGCGGCCGACGTGGAAAAGGCCTTCGTGGCGGCCATGGCGCGGCCCGGCTCCTAGGACCGCGGCCCGACTGCCGTGGCGTTCGCGGCCCCGTACGGCCGGTACTCTGGTCGTATGTCCGAACCGACCGGTGCCGCCCGCCGTCGCGGGCCCTTCAAGGTCGGGGACCAGGTCCAGCTCACCGACCCCAAGGGACGCCACTACACGTTCACGCTCGAAGCCGGGAAGAATTTCCACACCCACAAGGGTTCCTTCCCGCACGACGAGCTGATCGGTGCTCCCGAGGGCAGTGTTGTCCGTACCACGGGAAACGTCGCCTACCTCGCGCTGCGCCCCCTGCTCCCCGACTTCGTCCTGTCCATGCCCCGCGGCGCCGCCGTGGTCTACCCCAAGGACGCGGGGCAGATCCTGGCCTTCGCCGACATCTTCGCCGGCGCCCGCGTCGTCGAGGCCGGAGTCGGCTCGGGCTCGCTGAGCGCCTTTCTGCTGCGTGCCATCGGCGACCACGGAATGCTGCACTCCTACGAGCGCCGCGAGGACTTCGCCGAGATCGCCACGCAGAACGTGGAGCGCTACTTCGGCGGCCCGCACCCCGCCTGGCAGCTCACCGTCGGCGACCTCCAGGACAACCTGTCGGACACCGACGTCGACCGCGTGATCCTGGACATGCTCGCTCCCTGGGAGTGCCTGGACGCCGTCTCCAAGGCGCTCGTTCCCGGCGGCATCCTGTGCTGCTACGTGGCCACCACCACCCAGCTCTCGCGCACCGTCGAGTCCATCCGCGAGATCGGCTGCTTCGCCGAGCCGCAGCCCTGGGAATCGATGATCCGCAACTGGCACGTCGAGGGCCTGGCCGTCCGCCCGGACCACCGGATGATCGGCCACACCGGCTTCCTGGTGACCGCCCGCCGCCTCGCGGACGGCGTGGAACCCCCGATGCGCCGCCGCCGCCCCGCCAAGGGCGCGTACGGCGACGACTACGAGGGCCCCAACAAGGACTGACCACGTCCTGAAGCTGGGCCTCGTACAACGAACCGGCGCCGCCGCCGAGTTCCCGGACCGACACGGGAACTCGGCGGCGGCGCCTTTACGTTGAGCCTGTTGCCCCGGTATTCCGCCCACCTGTGACGTGTGGCACGATGCTGGCCACCCCCACCACCCGCACCGCCCTTCACAGGAGACCTCCCGCGTGCAGACTGCCGCCGTCCCTGAGCTCGCGCACACCCACACCCGTCCCGTGCACTGGATCGCCACCGCGACCGCGATGGCCGCCGTGGTCGCGATCGCGGGCTTCCTGCAACCGGACGCGGCCAAGGCCTCCCAGACACCCGGCGAGCGCGGCACCCCCCTCACGACGGCGGCCGCCCCCGACACGGGCGCCGTCACCTTCCCGCTCGACTGCGGGAGCATCGGCTCGCTGGTGGAGAAGAAGGCCTCGGGCGACCTCGACGGCGACGGCGTCCCCGAGACCGTTGCGGTCGTGCACTGCAACGCAGGCGGCGGCACCCCGCCCCGCGGCATCTACGTCCTGACGAAGCCGGTGGTGAAGGGAGCGCCGCCCCGCGTGGTCGCGACACTGGTGGACCCCAAGGAGAAGCAGAACGTCGCCGACTTCGCCGTACGGGACGGAATGGTGGCGGCGACCCTGCTCGGCTACTCGTCGAACGACGTGCCGCGCTTCGAGCCGGACGTGCGCCAGGAGGTCAAGTGGCGCTGGCGGGGCGGGAAGTTCGTCCGCTCGACCGGGCCCGCCGCGATGGGCGTCTGAGCGCCCGCCCGGCGCCGGACCTCCGGTCGATGACCGACCTGACATAGCGCCCGGTCACCCTCCGCTCACTCCGCGTCGGGACCGTACACCTCGACGCTGTCCGAAACCCGACGTACGTGAATGCAGTCGCCCGGGCACTCCTTCGCCGAGTCCACGACGTCCTGGAGCAGCGGCAGCGGCACGGGTGTTGTGGCCCCCGGCGACTGCAGCAACTCGTCCTCGGAACTCTTCACATACGCAAGTCCGTCGATGTCCAGCTCGAAGACCTCGGGGGCGTACTGGACGCAGATGCCGTCGCCCGTGCACAGGTCCTGGTCGATCCAGACTTCGAGAGCCTCGTTCATGTGCCTGCCGTTCCTGCGCGAGTGAATCAATCGGTGCCAGCCCTGACGGGTGTTGACCCCATCGACGATAACAACCGCCCGCTTTCCGATGTTGATGGGTGGGTATTCCCCTGGCGTGAGGGAGAGCGCAAGGGTGAAGATCAGACACACCTCAGAGTCTTTGTGATCTAGGGGTTTCAATCACCACCAGCCCAGGTAGGGTCAGGAAGCGTCCAGCTCCCCTTGGAGGAGGTGAGGACCGTGGCAGCCCACGACGACGACATCAACCGCGGCATCCGGCCCGGGCGGGGGTCTGAGGACCCAGCCGGCCAGGTTGCCTATCTAGAGCAGGAAATCGCCGTCCTGCGACGTAAGCTCGCCGACTCGCCGCGTCATACGAGGATTCTCGAAGAGCGGATCGTCGAGCTGCAGACCAGCCTGGCGGGCGTGTCCGCGCAGAATGAGCGGCTCGCCAACACGCTCCGCGAGGCCCGCGACCAGATCGTGGCCCTCAAGGAGGAAGTCGACCGGCTCGCGCAGCCGCCGGCCGGCTTCGGTGTCTTCCTGCAGTCCAACGAGGACGGCACAGCCGACATCTTCACCGGGGGCCGCAAGCTCCGGGTGAACGTCAGCCCCAGCGTCGAGCTCGACGACCTGAGGCGCGGCCAGGAAGTCATGCTCAACGAAGCGCTCAACGTGGTCGAGGCCATGGAGTTCGAGCGCGCCGGGGACATCGTCACCCTCAAGGAGATCCTTGAGGACGGCGAGCGCGCCCTGGTGATCGGACACACCGACGAGGAACGGGTGGTGAGGCTCGCCGAGCCGCTCCTGGACATCACCATCCGCCCCGGCGATGCGCTCCTGCTGGAACCCAGGTCCGGCTACGTATACGAAGTGGTGCCGAAGAGCGAGGTCGAGGAACTCGTCCTCGAAGAGGTCCCGGACGTCGACTACGACAAGATCGGCGGTCTGGGCAACCAGATCGAGCTGATCCGCGACGCGGTCGAACTCCCCTACCTCTACCCCGACCTCTTCAAGGAGCACGAACTTCGGCCACCGAAGGGCATCCTGCTCTACGGCCCGCCGGGATGCGGCAAGACGCTGATCGCGAAGGCGGTCGCCAACTCCCTTGCCAAGAAGGTCGCCGAGGTGACCGGCCAGCCCGCGGGGAAGAGCTACTTCCTCAACATCAAGGGCCCCGAGCTCCTCAACAAGTACGTCGGCGAGACCGAGCGGCACATTCGCCTCGTCTTCCAGCGGGCCCGGGAGAAGGCGAGCGAGGGCACCCCCGTCATCGTCTTCTTCGACGAGATGGAATCCCTCTTCCGCACCCGCGGATCCGGAGTCAGCTCGGACGTGGAGAACACCATCGTCCCGCAGCTGCTCGCCGAGATCGACGGTGTGGAGGGCCTGGAGAACGTCATCGTCATCGGCGCCTCCAACCGCGAGGACATGATCGACCCCGCCATCCTGCGGCCCGGCCGGCTCGACGTGAAGATCAAGATCGAGCGTCCGGACGCGGAGGCGGCGAAGGACATCTTCGCCAAGTACCTCCGCTCCTCCCTGCCGCTGCACGCCGACGACCTCGCCGAACACGGCGGGGACAAGGACGGCACCACCCACGCGATGATCCAGTCCGTGGTGGAGCAGATGTACGCGGAGACGGAAGAGAACCGCTTCCTGGAAGTCACGTACGCCAACGGCGACAAGGAAGTCCTGTACTTCAAGGACTTCAACTCCGGCGCCATGATCCAGAACATCGTGGACCGGGCCAAGAAGATGGCCATCAAGGCCTTCCTCGACCAGAACCAGAAGGGCCTTCGGATCTCCCACCTCCTCCAGGCTTGCGTGGACGAGTTCAAGGAGAACGAGGACCTGCCGAACACCACCAACCCGGACGACTGGGCCAGGATTTCCGGAAAGAAGGGCGAGCGGATCGTATTCATCCGCACCCTTGTCACCGGAAAGCAGGGCGCGGACACCGGACGCTCCATCGACACGGTGGCCAACACCGGTCAGTACCTGTAAAAGGCAGGCCGGCTGCGGGTGCCCGGGCGGGCATCCGCAGCCGACTGCTTTTCAGGCCACAAACAGGGCAAGAGCAATGACGGAATTGATCTCCCCACCAGCGCAAAGGCGTTCTAGGCTCTTCGGTACCGCCGAGTCGCGCAGTGCGGGGACGGGCACCGCACACGCACCGGAGAACCAGCGGTACTTGAGCGGCGCTCCCGCGGGGGAGCGCCGCCGGGCAAGGAGGGCCGCATGACCGTACGGCGAGTAATGGGCATCGAGACGGAGTACGGGATCTCCGTCCCCGGCCACCCCAACGCCAATGCCATGCTCACCTCGTCCCAGATCGTCAACGCCTACGCGGCGGCGATGCACCGGGCGCGCCGCGCCCGCTGGGACTTCGAGGAGGAGAACCCGCTGCGGGACGCCCGCGGCTTCGACCTCGCCCGCGAGGCCGCGGACTCAAGCCAGTTGACCGACGAGGACATCGGCCTCGCCAACGTCATCCTCACCAACGGGGCGCGGCTCTACGTCGACCACGCGCACCCCGAGTACAGCTCACCCGAGGTCACCAACCCGCGCGACGCCGTCCTGTGGGACAAGGCCGGCGAGCGCATCATGGCCGAGGCGGCCGAGCGCGCGGCCCAACTCCCAGGCGCCCAGCCGATCCACCTGTACAAGAACAACACCGACAACAAGGGCGCCTCGTACGGCACGCACGAGAACTACCTGATGAAGCGGGAGACCGCCTTCTCGGACATCGTGCGCCACCTGACACCGTTCTTCGTCTCGCGCCAGGTCATCACCGGCGCCGGACGCGTGGGCATCGGCCAGGACGGCCACGAGCACGGCTTCCAGATCAGCCAGCGAGCCGACTACTTCGAGGTCGAGGTCGGCCTGGAGACGACCCTCAAGCGCCCGATCATCAACACCCGCGACGAACCCCACGCGGACGCCGAGAAGTACCGCCGCCTGCACGTCATCATCGGCGACGCGAACCTCTCGGAGATCTCGACGTACCTCAAGCTGGGCACGACCTCCCTGGTCCTCTCCATGATCGAGGAAGGGTTCATCAACGTCGACCTGGCCGTGGACCAGCCGGTCCGCACCCTCCACCAGGTCTCGCACGACCCCAGCCTGCAACGCCTGGTCACGCTCCGCAGCGGCCGCACGCTGACGGCCGTCCAGCTCCAGATGGAGTACTTCGAGCTGGCGCGCAAGTACGTCGAGGAGCGGTTCGGGGCGGACGCCGACGAGCAGACCAAGGACGTCCTGATCCGCTGGGAGGACGTCCTGAACCGCCTGGAGAACGACCCGATGAGCCTGTCGGGTGAGCTCGACTGGATCGCCAAGCGCGAGCTGATGGAGGGCTACCGGCGCCGCGACGGCCTCGAATGGGACGCGGCCCGGTTGCACCTGGTGGACCTCCAGTACGCCGACGTGCGGCCCGAGAAGGGCCTCTACAACCGTCTGGTGGCCCGCGGCAAGATGAAGCGGCTCCTGGACGATCCCGGCATTCTGAGGGCGCAGACGAAGCCCCCGGAGGACACCAGGGCGTACTTCCGCGGCCGCTGCCTTGAGCAGTACGCGGACGACGTCGCGGCGGCCTCCTGGGACTCGGTGATCTTCGACCTGCCGGGCCGTGACTCGCTGCAGCGGGTGCCAACCCTGGAACCCCTACGCGGAACGCGTAATCACGTGAAGGCGCTGCTCGACCGGTGCCGCACGGCCGAAGATCTGGTGCGGGTGCTCTCGGGCGGCTGAAAGGCCGCAGGTGTGGGAAACACAGAGGTAGGCCCCGCACGTTCCACGAAGTGCGGGGCCGATGTCAGACCCTGCTTGTAGGGTCTGATCAAGGACATCGAACCGAGCGGGGTGAGGTAGATGGCGACCAAGGACACCGGCGGCGGCCAGCAGAAGGCGACGCGCTCCACCGAGGAGGTCGAGGAGCAGGCGCAGGACGCGCAGGCTTCGGAGGACCTCAAGGAGCGCCAGGAGAAGTTGTCGGACGACGTGGACTCCGTCCTGGACGAGATCGACGACGTCCTCGAAGAGAACGCCGAGGACTTCGTGCGGTCCTTCGTTCAAAAGGGCGGACAGTAGTTCACGGACGTGAATCTCGGGGTGCGTCGTGGGAAGCCCGGACCGGGACGCGGGCTTCCCACGGCAGCACTGCCCGGCCCGCAGGGGCAACCGCGTAATTGGCCTGTCCTGCCCAGCCGTTCATGTGGATCATTGCCGAACGGCGGGTAGGGTCCCAGGCGTACTCTGCTTCAACTGCAATGCGGCCATCGGCAAGTTGGGAGACGATCCCGACACCGTCCGTCGCGCTGCCGCCTACTTGGAAGGAAACTCGTGGAAGCCAACACTCGTGGCACCGGGCGTCTACCAGCTGCCTTCCTGACGCCTGGCTCCTCCTCATTCATGGACTTCCTGTCCGAGCACTCGCCGGAGATGCTCCCCGGCAAGCGCACCCTGCCGCCCGTGCAGGGTCACATCGAAGCGCCGCACGGCACGACGATCGTCGCGGCGACGTTCCCCGGCGGGGTCGTCCTGGCCGGCGACCGGCGGGCCACGATGGGCAACATGATCGCCCAGCGCGACATCGAGAAGGTCTTCCCGGCCGACGAGTACTCGGCGGTCGGCATCGCCGGCACCGCGGGCCTCGCGGTCGAGATGGTCAAGCTCTTCCAGCTGGAGCTTGAGCACTTCGAGAAGGTCGAAGGGGCCACGCTCTCCCTGGAGGGCAAGGCCAACCGGCTCTCCACGATGATCCGCAGCAACCTGAACATGGCCCTGCAGGGCCTCGCCGTGGTCCCGCTCTTCGCGGGCTACGACGTGGACCGCGAGAAGGGGCGGATCTTCTCCTACGACGTCACCGGCGGCCGCTCCGAGGAGCACGGCTTCGCCGCCACCGGCTCCGGCTCCATCTTCGCCCGGGGCTCCATGAAGAAGCTCTACCGCGACGATCTGACGGAGCAGGAGACGACCACGCTCGTCATCCAGGCGCTCTACGACGCCGCCGACGACGACTCGGCGACCGGCGGCCCGGACATGGCGCGCCGGATCTTCCCGATCGTCACGGTCATCACCGAGGACGGATTCCGCAGGCTGACCGAGCCGGAGTCCTCCGAGCTCGCCCGCGCCATCCTGGAACGGCGGCTGGAGCAGCCCGACGGCCCCCGGGCCTCCCTCCTCTGAGGCCCGAGCAGGCCCCGAGATGACTTCGCCACTGACAGAAAGGGACGGTTAGCCGGTGTCGACCCCGTTCTATGTCTCACCCCAGCAGGCCATGGCCGACCGTGCGGAGTACGCCCGCAAGGGCATCGCCCGCGGCCGCAGCCTGGTCGTGATCCAGTACGCCGACGGCATCGTGTTCGTCGGTGAGAACCCGTCCCGCGCGCTGCACAAGTTCAGCGAGATCTACGACCGGATCGGCTTCGCGGCCGCCGGCAAGTACAACGAGTACGAGAACCTCCGCATCGGCGGCGTCCGTTACGCGGATCTGCGGGGATACACCTACGACCGCGACGACGTGACGGCCCGTGGGCTCGCCAACGTCTACGCGCAGACGCTGGGCACCATTTTCTCCAGCGTCGGCGAGAAGCCGTACGAGGTGGAGCTGGTCGTCGCCGAGGTCGGCAGCACCCCCGAAGAGGACCAGATCTACCGGCTGCCGCACGACGGCTCGATCGTGGACGAGCACGGCTCGGTCGCGGTCGGCGGCAACGCCGAGCAGATCAGCACGTTCCTGGACCAGCGCCACCAGGACGGCATGTCGCTCGCCGAGGCGCTGAGGCTGGCCGTGCAGGCGCTGTCGAACCAGGCGAACGGCGCCGACCGGGAAATCCCCGCCGAGCGCCTTGAGGTCGCGGTCCTGGACCGGACGCGGCCCCAGCAGCGGAAGTTCAAGCGGATCGTCGGCCGTCAGCTCTCCCGGCTGCTCCAGGCCGATGTGGCCAAGACCGAGCCCACCGAGGCTCCTTCGGACCTGGAGGAGACGGAGGACGAGTAGTCTCCCGTTTCCTCACGCTCCGGCGCCCCGGTTCCGCCTCAGGCGGGCCGGGGCGCGGCCGTTGATCCCCGCACCGCCAGCGAGACGGGCAGGTCCCCGGTCTCGGGCGGGCGCCCCTCCAGGACGGCGAGCAGCGCCGCCATGCCGCGGGCGCCGACCTGCTCGGCGGGCAGGGTGAGGGTGGTGAGCTCCGGCTCCAGGGCGGTGGCGAGGGTGAGGCCGTCGAAGCCGGTGACCGACACGTCGTCGGGGATGCGAAGGCCGAGCCGGTGGGCCGCCTTGCAGGCGCCCGCGGCCAGGAAGTCGTCGTCGCAGACCAGCGCCGTCGGGCGCGGAGCGGGGGCGCGCAGGACCTGCTCCGCGGCCGCCCGCCCGGAGTCCACGCCGAGCGCCGCGCGTACCGTGCGCAGCTCGGCGCCCGGCACCCCGTCGAGCGCGTCCGCCAGTGCGCGGGCGCGTACGACGAACGTCCAGGAGTCCACATCGGCGGCGACATGTGCGAACCGGCGGTGGCCGAGGCCGAGCAGATGCTCCGTCAGGCGCCGTACGCCGTCGGCGATGTCGAGGTTGACGTGGGCCGCGGGCCCGGGCTCGTCGGGGTCGCTGTCGAGCATGACCAGCGGAAGGTCGCTGCCGCGGATCGAGGCGAGCGCGCCCGCGGCCATCGAGGAGGCGATGACCCCGTCGAGCGCGGTGCGGGCGGAGTCGAAGGGGTCCCGGGCCGGGCCGATGCCCTCGGGGGAGGGGTAGAGCACCACGCCGAAGCCGTGCTCGGCGGCGACCTTGGCCGCGCCCGCGTACACCTGGGCGAAGAACTCGCTGGTCATGGCGGGCACCACGAGCAGCGCCGTCCTGGTGCGGCCCAGCCGCAGGCTGCGGGCGGCGAGGTTGGGGCGGTAGCCGAGCTCCCGCGCGGCCTCCCTGACCAGGTCCGCGGTCCGCTCGGAGACCCGGCCCCGCCACTTGTCGCCCAGGACCAGCGAGACGGTGGCCTGCGAGACGCCCGCCGCGCTCGCCACGTCCCTGCTGGTGGGCCGGGTCCCGGCCGGCCGGGACGACATCGCGGCGCGGGCGGCGCGCACCCCCGTGCGGGCCGCCACCGGTGCGGATTCCGGTCTTTCCGGGCTGGTCACAGGTCCTCCGGGGCGGCTGGTCGGCGGGCGCGGGGGTGGACCCGCGGACTTGCCACATGGTACGTATGACCCCGGAAGTTATACGTAACACTTGAGGAGTGGCCATGGCGGCGGGATACGCGGAGATCCTTCGGACCCGGCATGCCGCGCGGCTGCTCGCGGGCACGCTCACCGGCCGGCTGCCCAACGCGACCGCCGCGATCGCGGTCGTCTTCTTCGTGCGGGCCGAGGGCGGCAGCTACTCGCTCGCGGGCGCGCTGACCGCCGTGTACGGCGTGGCCACGGCCGTCGGCCAGCCGCTGCTCGGGCGGGCCGTCGACCTGTACGGACAGCCGCGCGTGATGCTTCCCGCCTCCGTTCTCGCGGCCCTCGGCATGGTCGTGCTGGCCGTCGTCGGCATCGAGCCGGTGGCAGTCGCGTATGCGGCGGTGCTCGTCGCCGGGCTCGCCACACCGCCCCTGGAGGGCGGTCTCCGCGCCCTGTGGCCCAGCGTCCTGAAGCGCGAGGGCCAGGTGCACACCGCGTACGCCATGGACGCGATAGCCCAGGAGGTGATGTTCACGGTCGGCCCGCTGCTCGTCACCGTCTCCATCGCGCTCTGGTCGCCCGCCACCGCGCTGGTGCTCATCAACGCGCTCGGGGTGCTCGGCGCGCTCAGTGTCGTACTCTCCGAGCCGTCCAGGACCTGGCGTTCGGCGCCCCGCGAGGCGCACTGGCTCGGCGCGCTGCGCTCGCCCGGGCTGCTCGCGCTGCTCAGCTCGTTCTTCTTCGTCGGCCTCGCGCTCGGCGCCATCATCGTCGCCGCGTCCGCCTACGCCGACGACCACGGCAGCGACGCGATCTACGGCTGGCTCATGGCGGCCAACGGACTCGGCGCGCTGCTCGGCGGGCTCGTCTACGGGGCCCGGCAGTGGAGCGGCGCCCCCGAGAAACGGCTGCGGGTCCTCGTGGCGCTGCTCGCCGTCGGCTACCTGCCGCTGACGCTGGTCCCCGGTGTCCCCGCGATGGCCGCGCTCACCGTCGTCTCCGGCCTCTTCCTCGCGCCGTCCATCGCCTGCGCGTTCATCGTCGTCGACCGGCACGCCCCGCGCGGCACGGTCACCGAGGCGTTCTCCTGGCTGGTTACGGCCTTCGGTGTCGGCACCGCGCTCGGCACGGCGGCCGCGGGCCCGGCGGTCGAACTCGGCGGAACGGGCGCCAGTTTCGCGGTCGCGGGTGGCGGCGGCGTCGCGGCTCTTGTCGTACTCCTCGCCACCCAGCGGGTTCTGGCAGCTCCCGGGCGTCGGCTTGATGTCGCGGGTGTTGACGAAAATGATCGAAACCGTGCCGTCGAACCCGGTTTCAGCTCAGGCCATCAGGCGTAATGTTCACTCATGGACCGCCGCATTTTCGGGCTGGAGAACGAGTACGGCGTCACGTGCACGTTCAGGGGACAGCGCCGACTGTCTCCTGACGAAGTGGCGCGCTACCTCTTCCGCCGTGTTGTGTCATGGGGCCGCAGCAGCAACGTCTTTCTGCGGAACGGCGCCCGCCTCTACCTTGACGTGGGATCGCATCCGGAATACGCAACTCCCGAATGCGACAACGTGACCGAACTGGTCACCCACGACAAAGCCGGCGAGCGCATTCTCGAAGGCCTGCTCGTCGACGCCGAACGCCGCCTGCACGAGGAGGGAATCGCGGGCGACGTCTATCTCTTCAAGAACAACACCGACTCGGCGGGAAACTCCTACGGATGCCACGAGAACTATCTCGTCGCCCGGCACGGAGAGTTCTCCCGGCTCGCGGACATCCTCATTCCGTTCCTCGTCACCCGCCAGTTGATCTGCGGCGCCGGCAAGGTGCTGCAGACCCCGCGCGGCGCGGTCTACTGCGTCAGTCAGCGCGCCGAGCACATCTGGGAGGGCGTCAGCTCCGCCACCACCCGCTCGCGTCCCATCATCAACACCCGGGACGAGCCGCACGCGGACGCCGAGCGCTACCGGCGCCTGCACGTCATCGTCGGCGACTCCAACATGTCCGAGACGACCATGCTGTTGAAGGTCGGCGCCACCGACCTCGTCCTGCGCATGATCGAAGCCGGTACGGTCATGCGCGACCTCACCCTGGAGAACCCGATCCGGGCCATCCGCGAGGTCTCTCACGACATCACGGGGCAGCGAAAGGTGCGCCTGGCCAGCGGGCGCGAGGCGTCCGCCCTCGAAGTGCAGCGCGAGTACTACGAGAAGGCCGTGGACTTCGTGGAGCGCCGCGGCATCCGCACCGGCACCGTCGACCAGGTCCTCGAACTGTGGGGCCGCACCCTGGACGCGATCGAGGCCGAGGACCTCGACCGGATCGGCACCGAGATCGACTGGGTCATGAAGTACAAGCTCATCGAGCGGTACCGGGCCAAGAACAACATGACCATGTCGCATCCGCGCGTCGCGCAGATAGACCTCGCCTACCACGACATCCACCGTCGGCGGGGCCTGTACTACCTCCTGGAGCGCAAGGGCCAGGCGGCCAGGATCTGCGACGACCTGAAGATCTTCGAAGGCAAGTCGGTGCCCCCGCAGACCACCAGGGCCCGCCTGCGCGGCGACTTCATCCGCCGCGCCCAGGAACAGCGCCGGGACTTCACCGTCGACTGGGTGCACCTGAAGCTCAACGACCAGGCGCAGCGCACCGTGTTGTGCAAGGACCCGTTCCGGTCGGTGGACGACCGGGTGGAGAAGCTGATCGCCGGTATGTGAGATGGCGTCAGTGATGGTGACCGGGGCCCCGTGCGCTGTTGCGTGCGGGGCCCCCGGGCATGCCGGACCCTTGTGGTACTGGAGTGGGGCCGTAGAGTGGCGGCTCCGACCGTTCCAGCTACCCCGAGGACCACTGTGCGACGCCGACTTGCTGCCGCGCTCATCGTGCCGGCCCTGATGCTCACCGCGGCCTGCGGAGGAGGTGACGACTCGGCGAAGAAGAAGGACGCGTCCGCTTCCCCGTCCGACCAGGCGTCCCAGGCCGCCGCCCCCAAGCCGGTGTCCGACGCCTCGCCGATGCCCACCGTCGCGGGCGACGCGGGCAAGAAGCCCACGATCACCATTCCCAAGGGCGACCCGAGCGGGAAGTTCGTCGTCAAGACGCTGACCGCGGGCACCGGCCCCGAGGTCAAGAAGGACGACCTCGCGGTGACGAAGTACACCGGGAAGATCTGGAAGAGCGGCAAGGACCTCGCCGGTTCCTACGACCAGGGCGGCGTGCCGCAGGTCATTCCGGCCGGCTCGAAGACGTACATCCCGGCGTTCAGTGACGCGGTGCTCGGCCAGAAGGTCGGCGCGCGCGTCCTGGTCGTGGCCCCGCCGGCCGCCGCGTTCGGCGCCGCGGGCAAGCAGGAGCTCGGCGTCTCGGGCACCGACAACCTGGTCTTCGTCCTCGACATCGACAGCGTGATGCCGAAGAAGGTCGAGGGCACCCAGGCCGCCATCCCGTCCGACCTGCCGCAGATCAAGGCGGACAAGGACGAGGCCGCGACGATCACTGTCCCGAAGAACGACCCGCCGAAGAAGCTCGTCGACCAGGTCCTCATCGAGGGCAAGGGCGCCGAGGTCAAGAGCGGCCAGACCGTCTACATGCAGTACAGCGGCGCCACCTGGAAGCCCAATGAGGGCCTGCCGCAGGCGAAGCTGTTCGACACGTCATGGAAGACCGGCGCCCCGTTCTCGACCGCGATCGGTCAGGGCCAGGTCATCGAGGGCTGGGACAAGGGTCTCGTCGGCAAGAAGGTCGGCAGCCGTGTGCTGCTGGTCATCCCGCCGGAGCAGGGCTACAAGGACAAGGCCCAGGGCGCGGACATTCCGGCGAATTCGACCCTGGTCTTCGTCGTGGACATCCTCGGAGCAGTGTAAGACTGTCCCGGTTGCCCATAGCGATTAGTAGGAGCATTACGTGAGCATCGACAAGCCCGAGGTCGACTTCCCCGGTGGCGAGCCGCCGAAGGACCTGGAGATCAAGGAGATCTGGGAGGGCGACGGCGCCGTCGCCAAGGCCGGCGACTTCGTCAAGGTCCACTACGTGGGCGTGGCCTTCTCCACCGGCGAGGAGTTCGACGCCTCGTGGAACCGCGGCAACCCGCTGGAGTTCAAGCTGGGCGCCGGCCAGGTCATCTCCGGCTGGGACCAGGGCATCCAGGGCATGAAGGTCGGCGGCCGTCGTCGGCTGACCATCCCGGCCCACCTCGCCTACGGCGACCGCGGCGCCGGCGGCGCCATCGCCCCGGGCGAGACGCTGATCTTCGTCTGCGACCTGGTCGCCGTCTGAGACGCACCTGGATCAGTCCTGAGCGATCGGACCTGATCAGACCGAGGGTCCATGCCTGCCGGCATGGGCCCTCGGCTTTTGCCCGGGCAGGTGGGAGCGGTACGGTCAACGGTCGTAGCGCACAACGAGAGAGGGCGTAGGGCATCGATGGCGATTGCCAAGGCCGAGCGGCTGATGAACCTGGCGCTGTGTCTGCTCGGGACACGGCGCGCACTCAGCAAGCGGGAGCTGCGCGAGTCCATCGAGGCCTATCTCGAAGCCGGGTCCGACGATTCCTTCAACCGGATGTTCGAGCGGGACAAGGACGACCTGCGGGAACTCGGCCTGGTCATCGAGACCGTCGAGAACCTCGACGGCGAGACCGGCTATCTCGCCCGCCGCGACAGCAACCGCCTGCCGCCGGTCCAGCTCGACGCCGAGGAAGCCGCGGCCCTCGGGCTCGCCGCCCGCGTCTGGCAGCAGGCCCGGCTCGCGGGCGCGGCCAGCGGAGCACTCCAGAAGCTGCGCGCCGCCGGCATGCCGGAAGCCGACAACCCGTACGAACACAGCGCCATCGAGCCACGCATCCCGGTCCATGAGACGGCCTTCGAGCCGTTGATGCTGGCCTGCCGCGACCGGCGCCCGGTCGTCTTCGACTACCGCAAGGTCACCGCCGTACGCCCCGAGGCCCGGCACGTCGAGCCCTGGGGGCTGGAGTGCTGGCGCGGGCACTGGTACCTGGCCGGCTGGGACCGTGACCGGGGTGCCGAGCGGGTGTTCCGGCTCAGCCGCATCTCGGGCCGGGTCCGCTCCCGCGCGGGGGCCTTCACCGCGCCGGTGCCCGACGTCGTCACCGTGCGCGAGACCGTCGAGAGCTGGGCGGGGGAGACCGCGACCCGCTCGGCCCGGATCCGGCTGCGCGCCGGAGCCGGCTACCCGCTGCGCTCGCGGGCCACCTCGGCACGGGAACTCGGCGACGGGTGGGACGAGTTGGAGATTCCGTACGGGCACGGGCTGGATGCCCACCTCGTGGAGTTCGGCCCCGATGTGGTCGTGCTGGAGCCCGCCGACCTGCGGGCCGACGTGATGGACCGGCTGCGCGCCGTGGCCAAGGGCTGAGGGGGACCGTACGACCATGGCTGCAAACGCCATCGACCAGACGCGGCGGATGCTGTCGCTGGTGACCTATCTGCGCGAGCGCCCCGGCGCCCATGTCGCGGACGTCGCCCGCGCCTTCGGCATCACCGAGGACGAACTGATCTCCGACCTCGACGTGCTGCCCATGTGCGGCACGAGCTTCCGCGGCGGCGACCTCCTGGACATCGACACCGACGGTGACCGCATCTGGTGGCACAACCCGGACGATGTCGCGGCCCCGCTCAGGCTCGCCGCCGACGAGGCGACCGCGCTGCTCGTCGCCGCCCGGGCCGTCTCCACGCTGCCCGGCCTGCGCGAGGGCGACCGGCAGGCGCTGCTGCGCGCCACCGCCAAGTTGGAGGCCGCGGCCGGCGAGGCCGCCGGCGCCAGCTCCCGGCTCTCGGTCACCTTCGAGTCCGAGGGCGGCGTCTTCGCCGAGGTCGACCGGGCGATCTCCGAGCGCCGCCGCCTGTGGGTGAAGTACTACTCGCCCGCGCGCGACGAGCTCACCGAGCGCGAAGTCGACCCGATCCGGCTCTTCGCCGTCGGCCACACCTACATGGAGGCGTGGTGTCGGCTCTCCGAGGCCCGGCGCACCTTCCGCCTGGACCGGGTCGCCGAGATCCGGCTGCTCGACGAGGCCTCCGCGCCGCCCGAGCTCGAACTGCGCGACCTGTCCGAAGGGCTCGTCCAGCCGTCCGCCGAGGATCCCGAGGTCGTCGTCGAGGTCGGCCCCGGTGGCCGCTGGGTCGCCGAGTACTACCCGCACGACAGCGCCGAGGAGCTCCCCGACGGCGGCCTGCGGATCACGCTGCGCACGCCCGACCCCGCGTCGCTGCGGCGCCTGGCGCTGCGCCTGGGCCAGGACGGCCGGATCGTCTCGCCGGACGACCTCGCCGAGAGCGCCCGGCGCGTGGCCCGCGAGGCGCTCGCCGGCTACGGGGAACCGCCCGTGCTCGACCACCAGAGCTGAGGAGAATTGCGGAACATGTCGGTATTGCCCGGTATTTCCCGTCCCGTGATCCCGGTCCTCTTCAAGGCGGCCTGCCCGGAGTGCCGCGCCCGCTTCGAACTCGGCGCCGCCGCGCTCCGCCTTGCCATCGGTGCCAGCCGCCGCACCACCTTCTACTCCTTCACCTGCCCCGAGTGCGGCTCGGCCGTCCGCAAGCCCGCCGGGGAGCGCATCATCGAACTCCTCACCGGCGGCGGCGTCCGTACGCTGCGCCTCCACTCCACCGTCTAGGGTTCGCATCCATGTTCTGGCCGATGACCGCCATCGCCCTCGGTTTCCTCGGGATCGCCGTGCTCGGCGTCCTCGCCGTCAAGGTGTTCGTCGAGGCGCAGCGGCTCGGCCGCCAAGTGGCCGACACCACACGGAAGATCAACCGCGCCGCCGAGGACCTGGAGCGCGCCGCCGTCGACCTCGCGGGCGCCGGGGAAACGCTGAGGTGACAGGTGCGCCCTGATGTCGCCCGTTTCGGGGCGGTACGCTGCACAACGCGGCCAGGTAGCGAGGCCCGGTCCGCGAACGGGAGTACGCACGGGGATTGCCCAGCGTTAACCCCTGCGCGTTACGATCGCTGCACGTAGGCGGTCGGACATCAGTCCGGCCGGCCCCGGCAGCCCCCCTACCCTGCAGCCTCGGTGAGAAGGTAAACGCTTATGTTCGGAAGGCTCGGCGCCCCCGAGATCATTCTCATCCTCATCGTCGTCGTCCTGCTGTTCGGCGCGAAGAAGCTCCCGGACATGGCGCGGTCGCTCGGCAAGTCGGCCCGCATCCTCAAGAGCGAGGCCAAGGCCATGAAGTCCGAAGGTCAGCAGCCCGCCCCGGCCGACCCGCCGGCCGAGCAGCCGCCCGCCCAGCGCACCATCCAGTCCGCGCCCGGCGACGTGAGCAGCGCCCGTCCGGTGACCGAGCCGACGGACACGACGCAGCGCTGACACAGGGCCGAAGCAGGCGCTGTTCACCTCTGTGACCAAAGTGACCTGCCGCACGAGATGAGGACGTGGGTTGCTCAAGTCTGCCCGCAAACAACAGAGGGACCCCGAGGGGCGGATGCCGCTCTCGGACCACCTTCGCGAGCTGCGCAACCGGCTCGCGAAGTCGGTGTTGGCGATCCTGGTCTGCGCCGTAGTGGCGGCGTTCTACTACAAGGACATCGCCGGGCTGATCACCAAGCCGATCACGCACTCGGTCGGCTGCCCGTCCGACTTCCACGAGCTCACCAGCAAGAACAAGGAAACCTGCGGCAACATCACGATGTCCGGCCTCATGGGGCCGTTCACGCTGATGATCAAGGTGTCGATGGTGGCGGGCGTCGTCGCGGCCAGCCCGGTGTGGCTCTACCAGCTGTGGGCGTTCGTGGCGCCGGGCCTGCACAAGCACGAGAGGCGCTACTCGCTGAGCTTCGTCGCGGCGGGCGTTCCGCTCTTCGTGGCCGGCGGCTGGTTCTCGTACAACGTGCTGCCCGCCGCGGCCGAGGTGCTGCTGGGCTTCACCCCCTCCGGCGTGACCAACCTTCTGCCGCTCAACGAGATCATCGACCTCGTCACCCGCATGATCATCGTCTTCGGCCTCTCCTTCGAGCTGCCGCTGTTCCTCGTGATGCTCAACTTCAGCGGCATTCTCACCGGCCGCCGGATGCTGGGCTGGTGGCGCGGGATGATCATGGGCGTCACGATCTTCGCGGCCTTCGCGACACCGACCGTCGACCCCGTCTCGATGCTCTCGCTCGCCACCCCGATCGTCGGTCTCTATTTCATCGCTGTCGGCATCTCGCTGATGAACGACAAGCGCCGCAAGGAGCGCGCCGAGGCCGGGCCCGCCGACGACGAGGCCTCCGAACTCGACCTCACGCCCGAGGACGTCGGCGCGGTCGAACCCGTGAGCGCGGCCCCGGCCGTGCCCGAGCAGGCCGATGGCGGCCGCTCCAGCAAGCTCAACGGATACGACGACATCACCTGAACCTTGACGTGATCGCCGGACCTTGTAGGGTCCGGCGGGTGACCAGCGAGATCACCCTCTTCGTCAATCCCACCGCAGGACGCGGCCGGGGCGCGCACGCCGCGCAGCCGGCCGCTTCCGCGTTGCGGGCCGCCGGGTTCTCCGTACGCACCGTGCTCGGCGAGGACGCGGACGACGCGCTGCGCCGCGCCCGTGAGGCCGTCGAGGGCGGCACCGGGGCGCTCATCACCGTCGGCGGCGACGGCATGGTCAACCTCGCCCTCCAGGCGGTCGCCGGGACCACGACCCCGCTCGGCGTCGTCGCCGCGGGCACCGGCAACGACTTCGCCCGCGCGCTCGGCCTGCCGATACGCGACCCGGCCCGCGCCGGAGAGCTCGCGGCACGAGCCCTCAAGGGCGCGCACATCCGGGACATCGACCTCGGCAGGACCGACGACCGATGGTTCGCCACCGTCCTCGCCTCCGGCTTCGACTCCAAGGTCAACGACCGCGGCAACCGCATGCGGTGGCCCGGCGGCCGCTTCAAGTACGACCTCGCGATGCTCGCCGAACTGGCCGCCTTCAAGCCCGTCCCGTACAAGATCACGCTCGACGACGGCGAGACCCGTGAGATCGAGGCGACCCTCATCGCCGTCGGAAACGCCTCCTCCTACGGAGGAGGCATGCGCATCTGCGCCGACGCCGACCTCACCGACGGGCTCTTCGACGTCACCGTCGTCGGCGACTGCTCACGGGCGACCCTCATCAAGGTCTTCCCGCAGGTCTACAGGGGCACCCATCTCGGCCACCCCAAGGTCACCACCCACCGTGTCGCCTCGATCACGCTCGCCGCGGACGGCATCACGGGATACGCCGACGGGGAACGCCTCGGCCCGCTCCCGCTCACCGCGGAGTGTGTACGCGCCGCCGTACGGGTATTGGCACCCGTACCGGCGCCCGGCCGGAAGGCCGTCAGTCCCGGCCTCCAATAAAGATCGCGACCTCTGTCAGAGGCGGCGGGTAGGCTCGAAGACAAGATGACAGAGGACCTCTCACCAGCCGAAGCGTACGCAGCTGCCCGGCTCCGCGCCGTCGAGCAGGCCACCGCGCTCGCACCTTTCCGCGACCTGTACGACTTCGATCTGGACCCCTTCCAGATCGAGGCCTGCCAGGCTCTCGAAGCCGGAAAGGGCGTGCTCGTCGCGGCCCCCACCGGCTCCGGCAAGACCATCGTCGGCGAGTTCGCCGTGCACCTGGCCCTGGAGCAGGGCCGCAAATGCTTCTACACCACGCCCATCAAGGCCCTGTCCAACCAGAAGTACGCCGACCTCGTGCGCCGCTACGGCGCCTCCAAGGTCGGCCTGCTGACCGGCGACAACAGCGTCAACGCCGACGCACCCGTGATCGTCATGACCACCGAAGTGCTCCGCAACATGCTGTACGCGGGCTCCCAGGCGCTGCTCGGGCTCGGATACGTGGTGATGGACGAGGTGCACTACCTCTCCGACCGCTTCCGCGGCGCCGTATGGGAAGAGGTGATCATCCATCTTCCGGAGTCCGTCACCCTGGTCTCGCTGTCGGCGACCGTCTCCAACGCGGAGGAGTTCGGCGACTGGCTGGACACCGTCCGCGGCGACACCGAAGTGATCGTCTCCGAGCACCGCCCCGTGCCGCTGTGGCAGCACGTCATGGCCGGCCGGCGGATGTACGACCTCTTCGAGGAGGAGTCCGACCACGGCGGGCGCGGGGTCGCCAGGCGCGAGGTCAACCCCGACCTGCTGCGCATGGCGCGGATGGAGAACCAGAAGACGTACAACCCGCGCGACCGGCGCCGCGGCAAGATGGTCCGCGAAGCCGACCGCGAGCGCGAGCGCCGCTCGCGCTCGCGGATCTGGACGCCCGGCCGCCCCGAAGTCATCGAACGGCTCGACGCCGAAGGCCTGTTGCCGGCCATCACCTTCATCTTCAGCCGCGCCGCCTGCGAGGCCGCCGTACAGCAGTGCATGTACGCGGGCCTCAGACTCAACGACGAGGAAGCGCGCCAGAAGGTCCGCGAAATCGTCGAGGAGCGCACCGCGTCCATCCCCGGCGAGGACCTGAACGTCCTCGGCTACTACGAATGGCTCGAAGGCCTGGAGCGAGGCATCGCCGCCCACCACGCGGGCATGCTGCCCACCTTCAAGGAGGTCGTGGAAGAGCTGTTCGTACGCGGCCTGGTGAAGGCCGTCTTCGCCACCGAGACCCTCGCCCTGGGCATCAACATGCCCGCGCGCTCCGTGGTGTTGGAGAAGCTCGTCAAGTGGAACGGCGAACAGCACGCCGACATCACCCCCGGCGAGTACACCCAGCTCACCGGCCGGGCCGGGCGGCGCGGCATCGACGTCGAGGGCCACGCCGTCGTCCTGTGGCAGCGCGGCATGGACCCGGGGGCACTCGCGGGCCTCGCCGGCACGCGCACCTACCCGCTGCGCTCCAGCTTCAAGCCCTCGTACAACATGGCCGTCAACCTGGTCCAGCAGTTCGGCAGGCACCGCTCGCGCGAGCTCCTCGAAACGTCCTTCGCGCAGTTCCAGGCCGACAAGTCCGTCGTCGGCATCTCGCGCCAGGTCCAGCGCAACGAGGAGGGCCTGGAGGGCTACCGGGAGGGCATGCACTGCCACCTCGGGGACTTCGAGGAGTACGCGCGGATGCGGCGCGACCTCAAGGACCGCGAGACCGAGCTCGCCAAACACGGCGCGGCCCAGCGGCGGGCGGCCGCCGCGGCCTCCCTGGAGAAGCTCAAGCCGGGCGACATCATCCACGTGCCGACCGGCAAGTTCGCCGGCCTCGCCCTGGTCCTCGACCCCGGGATCCCTGCCGGGCGGACCAACGGCCACCGGGGTTTCGAGCAGCACGACGGGCCCCGCCCGCTCGTGCTGACCGCCGAACGGCAGGTCAAGCGGCTCGCCTCGATGGACTTCCCGGTGCCCGTGGAGGCCCTGGAGCGGATGCGCGTCCCGAAGTCGTTCAACGCGCGCTCGCCCCAGTCCCGCCGGGACCTGGCGTCCGCGCTGCGCACCAAGGCCGGGCACATCGTGCCCGAGCGGCACCGCAAGGCCCGCTCCGAAGCAGCCGACGACCGCGAGATCACCCGGCTGCGCGCCGCCCTGCGCGCCCACCCCTGCCACGGCTGCGACGAGCGCGAGGACCACGCCCGCTGGGCCGAGCGCTACCACCGCCTCCAGCGCGACACGAAGCAGCTGGAGAAGCGCATCGAGGGCCGCACCAACACCATCGCGCGCACCTTCGACCGCATCGTGGCCCTGCTCACCGAGCTCGACTACCTGCGCGACGACGAGGTCACCGAGCACGGCAAGCGCCTGGCCCGCCTGTACGGCGAGCTCGACCTGCTGGCCAGCGAATGCCTGCGCGCGGGAGTCTGGGAAGGCCTGAGTCCGGCCGAACTCGCGGCCTGCGTATCGGCGTTGGTGTACGAAGCCCGCCAGTCGGACGACGCGGTGGCGCCCAAGACGCCCTCCGGCAAGGCCAAGGCCGCGCTCGGCGAGATGGTACGCATCTGGGGCCGGCTCGACGCCCTGGAAGAGGACCACAAGATCAACCAGGCGGAGGGCGTGGGCCAGCGCGAGCCCGACCTCGGCTTCGCCTGGGCCGCCTACCAGTGGGCCTCCGACAAGGGCCTGGACGAGGTGCTCCGCGAGGCAGACATGCCCGCGGGCGACTTCGTCCGCTGGTGCAAGCAGGTCATCGACGTCCTCGGCCAGATCGCGGCGGCGGCGCCGCGCGAGAACAGCACGGTCGCGAAGAACGCCCGCAGGGCGGTCGACGCGCTGCTGCGGGGAGTCGTGGCGTACAGCTCGGTCGGCTGAGTGTCTGGGCGGCACGGGGCTCCGTGCCGCCGGGTTGGAGCGGCCCCCGCCGGGGATGTGGGCGGGGGCCGCTTCATGTCCGTTTCCGTCGGGTTCGGCCACTCGGTGCCTCGCAAGTCGGGTCGTACGCCGTGACCGTGGGCCGGGACAGCGGGCGGCTTCCGGAGCAGCCCGGAAATGTCACCCCGGCCGCCCCCTCGGCCGCGTGTGCGACGATCGGATTTATGAGTGCCACGACGGGTCGAAGGGTCGGGCGGCCGCGGGCTGTGCAGCGGCCGGACAGTGGGCTGGCCGCACGGGATGAACTGCTGTGCGCGGCCGCTGAGTTGTTCACGCTGCACGGATACGCGGCGACCACGACCCGGGCGGTGGCGGACCGGGTGGGGCTTCGGCAGGCCACGATGTACCACTACTTCTCCGGCAAGGAGGACCTGCTCGCCGAGTTGCTGGAGTCGACGGTCACCCCCTCCCTGGAGCTCGCGCGGCGGCTCCTCGAAGATGCCTCGCGCAGCGCCGAGGACCGGCTGCGCGAGCTGTGCCGCTCGGACGTGCAGCTGCTGTGCGGCGGTACGTACAACCTGGGGGCGCTCTATCTGCTCCCCGAGGTACGCGCCGAGCGCTTCGCCGTGTTCCACCGCAACCGCGCCGAACTGAAGGCGGCGTACGGGGAGCTGCTCGCTGGGACCGACGCCTGTGCCGACCTGGACGGGGACGCGCTGGCGCTGCGCACGGACCTGGTCTTCGGCCTGATCGAGGGCGTCATCCTGATCCACCGCTCGGCGCCGGGCCGCGACGTCACGGTCTTCGCGGCGGCCACGGCTGATGCTGCGCTGCGTATTGCGGGTGCGCGCTGATCCCGGGGTGATTTTCTGGGTGCGGCCGGCAGGTGGGCCCCCGGCCGAGGGTCGGCACCCGGAGCCGTTCACGCGCCCGAACCCCCGCCCAACTCCCTTGCCAGGGTGCTCAGTTCGGCTACCCGCAGAACCCGGTCGCCGAAGCCCGGCAGGGGGACGTGCAGGGGGGTCGTCCAGCGCGCCGGAATGGAGGGGAGGCCGTAGCGGGCGCCCGCCAGGCCGCCGGCTACCGCCGCCACCGTGTCCGTGTCGCCGCCCAGGTCGATCGCCGCGCCGAGCGCCCGCTCGAACGAGTCCGTCGTGCGCAGTGCCCAGAGAGCGGAGCCGAGGCAGGGCCAGACCGCGCCGTTGAACTCCGTCGCGTCATCGGGATGCCAGTCGGGTGCCAGGACCGTCGACCAGCGGGCGCGGTGGTCGGGGTGGACGGCGGCCAGCGCGTCCGGCACGGCCGACAGGGGATCGGCGCCGGTCAGCGCGGCCCGTATCAGGTCGTGGTAGATCGCCGTGCCCTCCCAGGCGGCCCGGTCTCCGTGGGTGAGGGCGGCGATGCGGCGGGCCGCGGCCATCGTCGCCTCGCGCCCGGCGTCAGCGAAGTACACCGCTGCGGTGGTGGCCCGCATCAGCGAACCGTTGCCCGCCGCGCGGCGGTTGACCTGGAAGTGGAGTGCGGCCGCGCGGTCCCAGGGCTCGCCGTTCGTCAGGACGTCCTCGGTCTGGAGCCCGATGTCCTTGGGGTCGGAGACCGCCCAGCGCTGGAACCGCCGGAAGATGTCGGCCGGTTCGAGGCCGCCACATGCGAGCAGCGAGTCGGCGACCAGCACGGCCATCTGTGTGTCGTCGGTGGCCTCGCCCGGGTTCCAGCCGCCGCCCCCGCACATCGTGCCGACGCCGTCGGGGAACCGCGCCGAGTACACCCCGGGCAGCCCGAACTCGAAGGGCGCCCCCAGCGCATCGCCCACCGCCGAGCCGACCACGGCCCCCGCCACTCGGTCCGCCCGGCGTGCGGTCCCGCCCCTGCCGAAGGGGGCGAGATTGTGGCGATCTTCGATACCCATGCCGGCCACGCTAGCGAGCTTCCGTACGGCGCTGCGAACGGGTCACC
This sequence comes from Streptomyces sp. NPDC001415, assembly GCF_053597395.1. Taxonomy (NCBI): domain Bacteria; kingdom Bacillati; phylum Actinomycetota; class Actinomycetes; order Kitasatosporales; family Streptomycetaceae; genus Streptomyces; species Streptomyces sp. NPDC001415. The sequence continues at coordinate 85,833 of NZ_JBSFIE010000015.1, read as the reverse complement.
GAACTCGACGACCTCAAGGCCCAATTCGCGATACATCGCGCTTGACACCTCACCCCTATCGCGATATGTTCGGCCACGAGTATTCGGGAACGAGGTGATGGCCATGGCGGCCGGGCGGCGCAAGCTGCGTAATCCCTTGGCGCTGGCCGTCCTGGTGTTGCTTGCCGAGCGGGCTTCGATGCATCCGTATGAGATCGCGTCGACTCTGCGCCAGCGCGGCAAGGAGTACAGCATCAAGATCAATTACGGGTCGCTCTACACCGTCGTCCAGAACCTGCAGAAGTACGGCTTCGTCGAGGTTGCCGATGTTCAGCGGCAGGGCAATCGGCCCGAGCGGACCCTCTACGCCCTCACCCCTGCGGGGCGCGAGGAGATGCTCGACTGGATGGCGGACATCGTCTCGGTGCCCGTGCACGAGTTCCCGATCTTCGAGACGGCGCTCTCCCTCATGGGGGTACTCCCGCCCGACGAGGTCACCGCGCTGCTTGAGCAGCGGGTCAATACGCTGGAAGTGCGGGCCGCGGGGCTCCGTGGAGCGCTGCGGAAGCTGTGCGAGACGCTGCCCCGGGTCTTCCTCGTGGAGAGCGAGTACCAGCTCCACATGATCGACGCCGAGGTGGAGTGGGTGCGCGGCTTCCTCAAAGAGATGGCCGACGGCACCCTCAGCGGCGTCGACGGATGGCGCAGCTGGCATTCCACGGGTGAAGTCCCCGAAGAATGGCGGCAGTTGGAGGATCAGGATCACTCACGCGGCCGGCCGGGGGACACCCTCTAGGCCGGGCCGCACAGAAAAAGAAACCCCGGTACGGGCTGTTGCAGCAGCCCACACCGGGGGTTGCGACCCCGGACCCGACCCGCGCGGAGCAGGCCAGGCGATCGAAGGTGCGGCACGCCAAGGATAGCCCGGTGCTTCTCAGCGGAACGGTCCGTCATACCGACCACCCCAGCTCACCACAGGAGAGCCCCGTCATGAGCACCCGGGCGCCCGCAGTAGAGGCGCGCAACCTGATCAAGACGTACCCCGGTGATGTCACCGCCCTCAACGGCATGGCCGTCACCGTCGAGTCCGGCAAGGTCTTCGGACTGCTCGGCCCCAACGGCGCCGGCAAGTCCACCACCGTCAAGATCCTCACCACCCTCGCCCGCCCCGACAGCGGCACCGCGACCGTCGCCGGGCACGACGTGCTGCGCCACCCCGACCGGGTCCGCCGCACGATCGGCGTGGTGGCGCAGAAGTCCGGCGCCGACCCCGTCGCCACCGGCCGCGAGAACCTCCAGCTCCAGGGGCGCCTGTACGGGCTGACGGGCGCGGCCCTGGGCCGCCGCGTCGACGAGCTGCTCGAACGGTTCGATCTCGGCCATGCCGCCAAGCGCATCGTCAAGGGCTACTCGGGCGGCATGCAGCGCCGCCTCGACGTGGCGCTCGGCCTGGTGCACCGGCCCGAGGTGCTGTTCCTCGACGAGCCGACCACCGGGCTCGACCCCGAGGCCCGCGCCGCGATGTGGGACGAGATCTCCCGCCTCGCCGGCGACGAGGGACTCACCATCGTGCTCACCACCCACTACCTCGAAGAAGCCGACCGGCTCTGCGAGCGGATCGCGATCGTCGACCGTGGCCGGGTCGTCGTCGAAGGCACCCCGGACGAGCTGAAGGGCGAACTCCGCGGCGACGCCGTCCACGTGGAACTGCGCGAGGCCGTCACCGAACGCTCCCTGCTGCGCGACGCGCTCTCCGGGCTGCCCGGCGTGCACGAAGTGCTGCTCGACGGCCGCCGCGTCAGCGCCCGCGCCGACGACGGCGCGGCCGCCGTCCCCGTCCTGCTCGCCGCCCTGGAACGGGCCGGAGCCTTTGTCGCCGCCGCGACCGTGGCCCGCCCCTCCCTCGACGACGTCTACCTCCGCTACGCCGGACGCCGTTACTCCGAGGCCGAGGCGGCAGCCGAAGCCCCCGCCCTCGCCACCGCGGGAGAATCCCGATGAGCACCCGGTCCGCAAACCCCGCGCCCCTGCACTCCAACGCCCTCGCCCAGACCTGGTACATGACGCAGCGTCAGCTGATGGCGATCTTCCGGCAGCCCGCCTATCTCCTGATCACCCTCATCCAGCCGGTGATCTGGCTCTTCCTCTTCGGCAACCTCTTCAAGAAGGTCGTCCAGCTCGGCGGCTTCGGCACCACCTCCTACCTGGACTACCTCGTTCCCGGCATCGTGGTGATGAGCGCGCTCGGCTCCAGCATGTGGGCCGGCATGGGCACCCTGGAGGAGATCGAGCGCGGCACGCTCAACCGGTTCCTCACCACCCCGGTCAGCCGCGGCGCCCTGATGAACGCCAATGTCGTACAGAACGGCATCAGCATCGCCGTCCAGACGGTGATCATCCTGCTGCTCGGCAAGCTCGGCGGCGCCCATTACCCGGGCGGCCTCGGCGGTCTGGTCATCCTCGCCGTCGCCGCGATCCTGCTCGGCACGGTCTTCGGCGCCTTCTCCAACGCGCTCGGCATGCTGGTCCGCCAGCGCGAGTCGATCATCGGCATCAACACCTTCCTGCTGCTGCCGCTGACCTTCCTGTCCTCGGCGTTCATGGCGCCTTCCCAGATGCCTGCCTGGATGCGGCACATCGCCGACTTCAACCCGCTCAACTGGGCCATGGTGGCGGGACGTTCGGCCGTGTCCGCCGACCCCGACTGGGGCATCGTCCTCGGCCGCGGCGGCGCCCTCCTCGCCCTCGCGATCGTCGCGGTCTGGCTGTCGACCCGCACGTTCCGCTCGTACCAGAAGTCCGTGTAGCGACCCGGCCGTGTGCGCCAACTCCCTTTAGATCACAGTCTGTTGTGCGGCCCGGCCCTCCGTCGTCTCGGAGGGCCGGGCCCTTCCGCGCGCGGCGCCGGTCACGCCACGGGCTGCTTCGCCCTCTCCGGCGTACGGGTCCGGCCGTCCCCGACCGGCATGCGCAGGGCGGCGATCGTGCCCAGTGCGGCCGCCGCCGCGATCAGGCCGACGGCGCTCAGCGTCGCCGCGTCGGGGTGGATCAGCGGCTGGCCGCGCAGCGCCTGCCAGGTCAGCAGCGCGAGCACCGCCGCGTACACCGCACCCGCCACCGCGACCAGGCGGGCCCGGACGCGCTCGTCGCGGAGCCGGGGGACCCGGGCGCCCAGCGCGACGAGGCCCATCAGGGCGAGCGGGATCAGCTGGAGGGCGTGCATCCCCACGAAGTGCGGGATCCGCAGGTCGCCGCCGGTCGTGGACCAGCCGGTCAGCGGCATCGAGGGGCCGCCGTCGGGCACCCCCACGCTGTGCGCGCCGACGATGTTCGACGACCCGCGCACCTGGCCGGGCGTCGGTTGCGTCATCAGGGAGCCGAGCCCGGCGCCGACCAGGCCGAGGACCGCGCCGATCCGGATCGCCCGGGCGGACGCGCGGTCGGTGATCGTGCTGCGGAACAGGAGCACGGCGACGACCAGGGTGGCGAACCACAGGACGGCGACCGTCACCGCCATCACGTTGTAGAGCGCCGCGTCGAACGGCGTCTGGTGGTTGAAGTGGCTGCGCCTGCCGCGGATCACCTGGCCGGTGATGATCACCATCTCGATCACCCCGGTCGCCGCGACCACGGTCCCGGCCCACCGGCCCAACTTCCGCCCACGGGTGAGGAATTGGAGCATCCAGGCCAGCGTCAGGCAGTACGCCACGAACGAGACCGAGAACTTCAGCGGCTTCGCCCAGATCGGCGCGCCGACCAGGACCCGGTCGTCCGCGATCAGCCCCACCACCGACATGACGGCCAAGACGGCCATCGCCCCGGAAAAGACCACCAGCGGCCGGTGCCACGAGCGAAGAGGAATCAGAGGGGAGAAGAAGGACATGGAGCACCCCCGAGAGAATGGACAGCGGCACTATCCGCTATCCGATAGTGGGACTATCTATGATGGGGTGATGCGTTGGCAAGGCCGGATGAGGTGAACACGCGATGCGCATCGGTGAGTTGAGCCGCAGGACGGGGGTCGCGATCCCGACGATCAAGTACTACGTCCGGGAGGGGCTGCTCCCGCCCGGCGAGCTGACCAGCCCCAACCAGGCGAGCTACGGGGATTCCCACGAGCGCAGACTGCGCCTGGTGCGCGCGCTGATCGACGTGGGCGGGCTCTCGGTGCAGGCGGTCGGTGAAGTGCTCGGCGCCGTCGACGACCCGGAGCGGCCCGTGCACGAGGTGCTGGGCGCCGCGGCCAAGCGCATCGTGCCCCGGTACGGCGAGCCCGACGATCCCGAATTGGAGGCCGCGCGCGAGGACGTGGCGGCCCTGATCGAGCGCCGGGGCTGGCGCACCCGTCCGGGCGGCCCGGCCGCGGAAGCCCTGGCCGGCGCGCTCGCGGCGATGGAACGGGTCGGCCACGGCGACTTCGCGGCGGAGGTCCTCGACGAGTACGCGCAGGCGGCCGAGCGGGTGGCCGCGGCCGACCTCGGCTACGTCGGCCGCAAGGCGAGCCGAGAGGACCTGGTCGAGACCGTGGTCATCGGGACCGTCCTCGGCGAGGCGGTCTTCTCCGCCGCCCGCCGCATGGCCCACCAGGACGCGTCGGCCCGCATGTACGGCAAGGAGGGCGACGGCGGCCGGCTGCTGGGCGTGGAGGACGACGGCGGCGTACGGGCGTCGAGCGACGGCGAAGCCCCGGCCAACGGGCGGCGCCGGGCCTGAGCGACGGCGAAACCCCTGGCGTTAAAGCGGGCGCCGGGGGTGTCCAGGGGAGCAGGGGAGGGGGAGGGCTTCAGGGGCTGTGACTCACCCCCGTCCGGATCAGGCCGCCGGGGTCTCCTGCTCGCGTTCCACCTGCTCGTTCCAGTCGCGCTTCATCGCGCGCCACGCGTCGTCGTCCTGGCCCAGGCGCCAGTAACCCGAGATGGAGAGCCGCTCGCGCGGTACGTTCCGCTCGACCCGGAGCAGTCGGCGCAGCTCCTTCACGAATCCCGCCTCGCCGTGCACGAAGGCATGCACCTCGCCCGCCGGGAACTCCAAGTCCTTCACCGCGCCGACCAGTTCGGAGCCCACCGGGGCCTCGCCCCGGTGCAGCCAGGTCACCGTGACGCCGTCCGGAGTGCTGATCTTCTGCTCCTCCTCGGGGCCCGTCACCTCGACGAAGGCGTGCACCACCGCGCCCACCGGCATGCGCTCCATGGCCGCCGCGATCGCGGGCAGCGCGCTCTCGTCACCCGCCAGCAGATGCCAGTCGGCCGCCGCGTCCGGGGCGTACCCGCCGCCGGGGCCGAGGAAGCGCACCGTCTCGCCCACCTGGACGCGGGAGGCCCACGGGCCCGCGAGGCCCTCGTCGCCGTGCACCACGAAGTCGACGGTCAGCTCGCCCGCCGCCGCGTCCCAGTTGCGCACCGTGTAGGCGCGGGTGCTCGGCCACTGCTCGCGCGGGAACTCGGCGCGGATCCGCTCCATGTCGAAGGGCTCCGGGTAGCTCACGCCCTCGGCCGGGAACAGGAGCTTGATGTAGTGATCGGTGTGCTCGCCGGCGCCGAACCCGGCCAGCGACTCACCGCCGAACACGAGGCGCACCATGTGCGGGGTGAGCCGCTCGGTACGCACCACCTGCGCCTCGTTGATCTTCGGTGCCTTGCGAGACGGGCGTTCTGCCACTGTGCGCTCCCCTGGTCCAACCTGATCCACTATTAGTTAGGATTACCTAAGTTAGCACCATGGGGGCGAAAGCAGCACCTGATTAAGTGGCGCGTCACCGGCGAAGAGTGGAGAGCAGCCGGCCGGTCGCCCCGGCCAGGCCCCACTGGGCCACCAGCTCCTCCAGGGTGGCTGGATCGAGCGGCTCCGAGGGCAGCACGGGGTCGAACGTCGGCAGTTCCACGTCCATCGCGACCCGCACCACCTTCGGCGCGACGTCCAGGTAGTCGGCCGCCTCCAGGATTCCCCTGCGCTTGGCCGGGGTCAGCTTGGAGAAGCGGTCGGCGGCGGCCGCGCGGACGCCCGCCAGGTCGCCGTACTCGTTGATCAGCTGGGCCGCCGTCTTCTCTCCGATGCCCTTCACGCCGGGCAGCCCGTCGCTGGTGTCGCCGCGCAGCGCCGCGAAGTCGGCGTACTGATCGGGTCGCACTCCGTACTTCGTGCGGATCAGCTCGTCGTCGACCAGATCGCAGTCGCCCACGCCCTTGCGCGGGTAGAGCACCCGCACCCCCCGCTTGTCGTCGACGAGCTGGAACAGGTCGCGGTCGCCGGTGACGATGTCGACCGGGCCCGGCGCGAGGCCGGACAGCGTGCCGATCACGTCGTCGGCCTCGTACCCCGCGACGCCGACACGGGCGATGCCCAGCGCGTCCAGGACATCGTCGATCACCGGCACCTGAGGGGCCAGCGTGTCCGGGGTCTCCTCCTCGTCGGGCTGCCCGGGCGGGGTCTCCTCGGCCACCCGGTGCGCCTTGTAGGAGGGGATCAGATCGACCCGCCACTGCGGCCGCCAGTCCGCGTCCATGCAGGCCACGAGGTCGTCCGGGCGGTGGTCGTGGACCAGCCGGGCGATGAAGTCGAGCAGGCCGCGCACGGCGTTGACCGGCGTGCCGTCCGGAGCCCTGACCGTGTCGGGGACCCCGAAATAGGCGCGGTAATAGAGGGACGAGGTGTCGAGGAGCATCAGGCGTCGCGTCACACCCCGATGATGCCGCACCCCACTGACACCCACCTCTGACACTCACCTTTGGCACCTGCCTCGCGCCGGAAGCGCCCGTCTCGCGCCGGAAGCGCCCGCCTCGCGCCGGGAGCACCCACCTCACGCAGGAACCAGGCATCCACCTCGCGTCAGAACGGAACGCGTCGCTCGTGAACCAGTGAACTGGATCACTGTTGTGTTTGCTCCCGGTAAAGCGGGGCAGGCGCGACGCCGGAGCGGACCCAAGTATGGATTTCAACCATTTCTCGGGCTGCGGACCGAATCCGCGCCGCTCCACGGCCCGCCCGCGGGGGAGTCGGGCCGTTTTGAGTTCTACCCGTGAGGTGTATGTGTCCAGGCTGCAAGCCGAGCAGCTCTACAAGGTGTTCGGCAGACGACCCGACGAAGCCGTCCGCAAGCTCGAAGGCGGCGCGGACCGCGACGAGCTGCGGGCGGACGGGACGACCGCGGCGGTGATCGACGCCTCGTTCACGGTGGACCCCGGCCAGATCTTCGTTGTCATGGGTCTCTCCGGATCCGGTAAATCGACCCTGCTGCGCATGCTCAACGGGCTCCTGGAGCCCACCGCGGGCCGCGTGCTCTTCGACGGCCAGGACCTGACCAGCCTGTCCGCCCGTGAGCTGCGTACCGTCCGCTCCAGCAAGATCAGCATGGTCTTCCAGCACTTCGCGCTGTTCCCGCACCGCAGCGTGCTTGAGAACGCCGCGTACGGCCTCGAAGTCCAGGGCGTCCCCCGTGCCGAGCGGGAGAAGCGCGCCGCCGAGGCCCTGGAGCTGACCGGCCTCGCGGGCTGGGGCGACTCCTGGCCCGACGAGCTCTCCGGCGGTATGCAGCAGCGCGTGGGCCTGGCCCGCGCCCTGGCCACCGACGCCGACCTGCTCCTGATGGACGAGTCGTTCAGCGCCCTCGACCCGCTGATCCGGCGCGACATGCAGGATCAGCTCCTCGAACTGCAGAAGCGCCTCAAGAAGACGATCGTCTTCATCACGCACGACCTCAACGAGGCCATGCGGCTCGGCGACAAGATCGCCGTGATGCGCGACGGGCGGATCGTCCAGCTCGGCACCGCCGAGGACATCCTGCTCACCCCGGCCAATGACTACGTGGCCTCGTTCATCCAGGACGTCGACCGTTCCCGGGTGCTCACCGCGCTGTCCGTGATGACCACGCCGCACCGCCCCGACGCCGGGGACTGCGACTGCGAGACCGTGCTGCCCGACACGCCCGTCGCCGACGTGTGCACCGTCGCGGCCCGGGTCCCGCACCCGGTCGCGGTCAAGGACAGCGACGGCTCGCTGCTCGGCGTCGTGCCGCAGGAGCGGCTCATCGCCTTCCTGGGGGACGACAAGCAGGGCCCGGTCGAATGCTCGATGAAGGAGGTGGCGACGCATGCCTAGGCTGAACCTCGGCGGTTGGGTCGACAGCGCCGTCAACTTCCTCCAGAGCCATCTCTCCTGGCTGTTCGACGCCATCACCCAGGTCGTCAACGGCATGTACGACGGCATCAACGCGGTGCTCGACGCGCCGCAGCCGCTGCTCTTCGCGGGCATCCTCGCCGTCGTCGCCTGGTGGCTGCGCGGCCTGTCCGCGGGTGTCCTGACCTTCGCCGGTTTCGCGCTGATCGACTCGATCCAGCTGTGGGACGACACCATGTCGACGCTCTCGCTGGTGCTCGTCGCGGCGATCGTCACGCTGATCGTCGCGATCCCGCTCGGCATCTGGGCCGCGCGCTCCAAGACGGTCAGCGCCGTCCTGCGGCCGGTCCTCGACTTCATGCAGACCATGCCGGCGATGGTCTACCTCATCCCCGGCATCATCTTCTTCGGCGTCGGCGTCGTCCCCGGCATCATCGCCACCATCGTCTTCTCGCTGCCGCCGGGCGTACGCATGACGGAGCTCGGCATCCGCCAGGTCGACGGCGAACTCGTCGAGGCGGCCGAGGCGTTCGGCACCACGCCGCGCAACACGCTGGTGCGTGTGCAGCTGCCGCTCGCCCTGCCGACGATCATGGCGGGCATCAACCAGGTCATCATGCTCAGCCTCTCCATGGTCGTCATCGCGGGCATGGCGGGCGGCGGCGGCCTCGGCGGCGCCGTCTACCGGGCGATCGGCAACGTCGACATCGGCCTCGGCTTCGAGGCGGGCATCTCCATCGTCGTCCTGGCCATGTACCTGGACCGGATGACCGGGGCGCTGAGCCGTCAGGTCTCGCCGCTCGGCCGGCGCGCGCTCGCCAAGGCGAAGGCCGCCACCGGCGGTCTCAAGATCTGGAACTACCGTCCGCAGCCCGCCGTCGCGGTCGTCGGCGTGGTCGTCCTCGCGCTCGTCGCGGGCGGCATGAACATGTTCGGCTCCTCCGACCAGGCCACGGCCAGTGGCGCCAAGGACGTCGGCAAGGGCAAGAAGATCTCGCTCGGCTACATCCCGTGGGACGAGGGCGTCGCCTCCACCTTCCTGTGGAAGGAGCTCCTGGAGCGCCGCGGCTTCACCGTGGACGCCCGCCAGTACGAGGCCGGCGCGCTCTACACCGGCATGGCCGGCGGTCAGATCGACTTCGAGACCGACTCCTGGCTGCCCACCACCCACGCCCAGTACTGGGCCAAGTACCAGGACAAGCTGGAGGACCTGGGCTCCTGGTACGGGCCCACCTCCCTGGAGCTGTCGGTGCCGTCCTACGTCAAGGACGTCAACTCCCTGGAAGACCTCAAGGGCAAGGGCGCCCTGTTCCAGAACCGCGTCGTCGGCATCGAGCCGAGCGCCGGTGAGACCGGGATCCTGAAGGACAAGATCCTCAAGGAGTACGGCCTGGACGCCGAGTACAAGGTCGTCGACGGCTCCACGCCCGGCATGCTGGCCGAGCTGAAGCGGGCGTACGCCAAGAAGGAGCCGATCGTGGTTCCGCTCTGGTCGCCGCACTGGGCGTACAACACCTACGACCTGAAGAAGCTCAAGGACCCCAAGGGCGTCTGGGGCAAGGGCGACGGGGTGCACACCCTGGCCCGCAAGGGCTTCGCCTCCGACAACGCCGAGGTCGGCAAGTGGCTGAAGAACTTCAAGATGGACGAGAAGCAGCTCACCAGCCTTGAAGCCAAGATCCAGTCCACCGGCAAGGGCAAGGAGCAGGACGCCGTGCGCGACTGGCTGAAGGAGAACCCGGGCCTGGCCGACAAGTGGACTCCGGTCTCGTCGTAGCCGCCCGAGGAGGGGAGCCCCTCCTGTCTCCCGTTTCCGCAGCCGCGGCCGGTCCTCCGGCCGCGGCTGCGGAACGTCGTGATCCGGCCTGATCTCGTACGGAACCCTTGGCGATCTTGGCGGGACGGTCCCCTCGGGGCCCGAAGCTGCGTAGGGTGACGTGAACGCAGCCGGTGCGAACGCGGACCGAGTGACAGGGAGGGAGCCCGGGAGATGGACGACAAGGAAACTCTTCGGGTGGGGGTGGCGGTGCGGCGCCTTCGCCGCAGCCTGGGCCTCACCCTCGCCGTGGTCGCCGAGCGCAGCGGCCTTTCGGTGCCGTTCCTCAGCCAGGTCGAGAACGAGCGCGCCCGCCCCAGCGCCCGCTCCCTCCAGCGCGTGGCGGACGCCCTGAACACCACGGTCGGCGAGCTGTACGACGCCGCCGACTGCACCCGCACCGTCGACGTCGTACGGGCCGAGCCCGAGGGCGAAGAGCCCGGCGTGCGTGCCCTGCTGCGCGGCCACCACCAGCTGCACGCCATGGAGTTCACCGGCGAGCAGGACACCGGGCGCGAATTCCAGCACCGCAACGACGAGTTGATGTACGTGGCCGACGGTGCCGCCGAGGTCGAGGCCGAGGGCCGCGCCTACCGCCTGGAGCGCGGCGACACGCTGTGCCTGTCCGGCGGGGTGCGCCACCGCTGGCGGGCGGCGCTGCCCGGCACCCGCATCCTGGTCGTGGCGGTCGCCGACCACATCGAGGCCATCGAGGAGACCCGCCACTGATGAGGGTGGTCTCCCTCGTCCCGTCCTTGACGGAGGCGGTCGCGGTCAGCGCCCCCGGGCTCCTGGTGGGCGTGACCGACTGGTGCAGCCATCCGGCCGGGCTCGACGCCGTACGCGTCGGAGGCACCAAGAACCCGGATGTCGAGCGGATCGTCGCGCTCGCCCCGGATCTGGTCGTGGCCAACGAGGAGGAGAACCGGGCCGTCGATCTGGCCGCTCTCCGTGCCGCCGGGCTCGATGTCCTGGTCACCGAGGTCCGCTCGCTTCCGCAGGCCTTCGCCGAGCTGGAGCGGGTCCTGGTCGACGGCTGCGGAATCTCCCGGCCGGGCTGGCTGGACGCGGCCGAGCGGGTGTGGGCCGGGGTGCGTCCGGGCCCGGAGCGGACGGCCGTCGTGCCGATCTGGCGGCGCCCCTGGATGGTGCTCGGCCGCGACACCTTCGCGGGCGAGCTGCTCGCCCGACTCGGCGTGCACAACGTCTACGCCGATCACGCCGAGCGTTACCCGCGCATCGGCATCGACGAGCTGAACGCGGCGGGGGCCGACCTGGTGGTCCTGCCCGACGAGCCGTACCGCTTCACCCCCGACGACGGCCCCGAGGCCTTCCCCGGTCTGCCCGCCGCCCTCGTCGACGGCCGCCACCTCACGTGGTACGGCCCGTCATTGGCCGAAGCGCCGGCCGTACTCGGCGCGGCGCTTCGGGGCGGTCTCTGACGCGGGCTACTTCTTCACGGGCGCCGCGAGCAGCTTGCCGTTCATCAGCCCTCGTACGGTGTGGAAACCGGCCACCAGCCAGGCTGTCACCAGGAGGGCGTACAGGGCGACCGACAGCCAGTCGAAGGCGTGCAGGCCGGTGTGGTGGGCGAGGCCCTCGGCGCCGGTGACGCAGGTGCCGACGGGGAAGGTGAAGGCCCACCAGGTCATCGCGAAGCCCATCCCGCGCCGGGCCGCCCGGACGGCCATGGCCACCGCGAGCGCCAGCCACATCAGGGCGAAGCCCATCACGGGCACCCCGTACAGGACGGCGAAGGCGCCCATTCCGTTCGCGTAGGTGGCGTCGATCGCGCCGGGGGCCACATCGGCGAGCTTGTTCACCGCGGTGGTGGACTGGCCGAGGGGGCCCAGCACCAGGAACAGGGTGGGGGTCAGGAAGAGGGGCAGCGCGCCCCGGTGGATCAGGCGCGAGAACACCACGGGCAGGATGACCAGGGTGGCAAGCAGGCTCATGCCGAACATCGCGTACGAGCCGAGCAGCAGCGCCTCGCGGGCCTGGCCTGCGGGCAGGTGGGGGACGAGCAGGGGGCCGAGGGTCGCCGAGACCATGGGCGCGACCACGGGGAGCAGCCAGACCGGGGACGCGCTGCCGGGGGCGACGTCGTGCCGCGCGACCATCAGGTAGGGCACGGCCACGGTGGCGACCAGACCGATCAGCGTGCCCACGCCGTACAGGACCCACGCCAGGGGGACCGCGGCGGCCTCGCCGATCAGGTCGGCGCCCACCGAAAGCGAGCCGATGCCGACGGCCAGGAACGCCATGGCCAGGCAGCCGTAGAAGGGCGCCATGGTGGGGTCGAGGAGGTGCGCGCGGGCCTGGTCGCGATGGTGCAGCCAGTGCCCGGCGCGGGCCACGAGCAGCACCACGAGCATGGCCAGGGCCAGCGCCCAGACGAGCTGGAGGCCGGGGACGTGGAACGGCAGTCCCGCGCCCGCGTTGGCGACGATCGCGGTGCCCATGACCGCGGCGTACCAGTTCGGGCCGAGGTGGCGCAGGGCGGGGCGGCGCCGGGCGGCGGCGACGGGGGGCTGGGTGCGGGGGCGGGATTGCACGATGGTGGCCATGAATCCAGCTTCGTACCGGTGGTGAACCCCCGCCACGCCTGCTGGGGCTATGAGCCCATAAGCTGGCGTTATGAGCATGAACGGACCCGAGGACACCGCCCCCCTGGCCCACCGGGTGCCCGACCTGGGCGCGATGGAGCTGCTGCTCGCCGTCGCCCGGCACGGCAGCCTCGGGCGGGCCGCCCGCGACCTCGGCATCACCCAGCCGGCCGCGAGCAGCCGCGTCCGCTCGATGGAGCGCCTCCTCGGGGTCACCCTCGTCGACCGCTCCCCGCGCGGCTCCCGGCTCACCGCCGAGGGCGTCCTGGTGACGGACTGGGCGCGGCGGGTCGTGGAGGCGGCCGAGGCGTTCGACGCGGGCGCGCAGGCGCTGCGCGGCCGCCGCGACTCGCGCCTCAGGGTCGCCGCGAGCATGACCATCGCCGAGTACCTGCTGCCGGGCTGGCTGATCGCGCTGCGCGCGGAGCGCCCCGGCACCGCGGTCTCCCTCAGCGCCGGGAACTCGATGGTGGTCGCCGAGCGGCTGCTGTCGGACGAGGCCGACCTCGGCTTCGTCGAGGGCCTGGGCGTGCCCACGGGCCTGGACTCGGCGGTCATCGGCCACGACCGGCTCGTCGTGGTCGCGGCCCCCTCGCACCCGTGGGCCCGGCGGCGCCACCCGCTGCTGCCCGCCGAACTGGCCGCGACCCCGCTCATCCTGCGCGAACGCGGCTCGGGCACCCGCCAGGTCCTGGACGCGGCGCTCGCCGCCCACGGCGGACTCGCCGAGCCCCTCATCGAGCTCTCCTCCACCACCGCGGTGAAGTCGTCCGTCCTCAGCGGAGCCGGGCCCTCGGTGCTCAGCGAACTCGCGCTGGGCGAGGAGCTGGCGGCCCGGCGCCTGGTGCAGATCCCGGTCGAGGGCGTACGGCTGCGGCGCGATCTGCGCGCGGTGTGGCGCCAGGGACCGCTGCCCGCGGGGCCGGCCCGCGATCTGCTCTCGCTGACCCGCCCAACCTGACGCTCCGTCAGGCGGGCACCAGGCGGCTGCTGTTGGCGTCCTGGCGGGTCCGGGCCAGGCGCTCCTCGATGGTGTGCCGCACCATGGGCCACTCCTCGTCGAGGACCGAGTAGAACGCCGTCCCGCGTACAAGTCCGTCCAGACCCCGGGTGTGCACCCGGCGCACCCCTTCGCACACCGCGCCGAGCCGCTCGATCGCGGCGCGGGAGCGGGCGTTGCGGGCGTCGGCGCGCAGCGAGATCCGGCGAAGACGCCAGGTGTCGAAGGCGTGCTGGAACATCAGGAGCTTCGCCTCGGTGTTGATGCCGGTGCCCTGGGCGTGCGCGGAGAGCCAGGTGCCGCCGATCTCGGCCGCGTCCGGGACCGCGTCGGCGCCGCCGGTGAGCGGCCCGCGCGGCGCGGGCGGCCACACCACGGGCCCGTCCCAGTAGTCGAGTTCGCAGAACCGGGTCGAGCCCACGACCAGGCCGTCGGCGGCCCGCACGGTCGCGAACGCCAGGCTCCGCCCGGCCTCCTGGTCGGCCAGCGCGCTCTGGATGTAGGCGTGCGCGGCGTCGAGGCCGTGCGGTACGGGCGTGAAGGCGTACGAGGTCCGGTCGGCCGCCGCGGCGGCGGCCAGGGCCGGAGCGTGGGATGCGGTGAGCGGTTCGAGCCGTACGGAACGGCCCGACAGGATGACGGGTGCGGGCACGGGGCCTTCGGTCCTTCGGAGCGCGGCGGAGCTTCCCCACCGGCGGGCGGGGAGAGCGGGGACACGGAGGAACACACTGTCAGGATGTGTCCGTGAAATGGCCAGGGAAGGAACGAGAGCGCGAAGAGGAACGAGCGGCCAGGTGAAGGCGAGGAGTCTCGGGGAATCCGCCCCGCGAGGGGCGGCGAGAGGAAGATACCCGGATGATCGCCCAATCGTCACCCCCTCGGAAGAGTGAGGGTTTCCGGGCGTGTCGTACGGCCCCGGACCGCACCGGGTCCGGGGCCGTCGTGACGGGCCTGAGCTGGGGGTTCAGTGGGTGGACGCGGCCCGTACCAGCCCCTCCATGACGCGGGTGTCCTCGCCCATCTCCGGATGCCACTGGACGCCCAGGACCCAGCAGGGTCCTGGCAGTTCGGCCGCCTCGACCGTGCCGTCCTCCGCGTGGGCCGAGGCGATGAGACCCGTGCCGAGCCGGTCCACGCACTGGTGGTGGTAGGTCGGCACGTCCGCGGCCTCGGGGACCAGCGTCGCGTAGAGCGTGCCCGGCACCGGCTTGACGGTGTGCTCGCCGAACACGCCCCGGCCGCCGGTGTGCCCCTCCAGGTGCTGGACCAGGGTGCCGCCGAGCGCGACGTTGAGGAGCTGGAGGCCACGGCAGATGCCGAGCAGGGGGGTGCCGGCGGCCAGCGCCGCGTCGATCAGGGCCAGCTCCCAGGCGTCCCGCTCGCGGGCGGGGGGCCCGGTACGGGGCGACGGCTCGGCCCCGTACCGGACCGGCTCGACGTCCGCCCCGCCCGCGATGACCAGGCCGTCCAGGCGCGCCACGACTTCGGCCGCGGCCGCCGGGCCGTCGTCGGGCGGCAGCATCGCGGCGAGCCCCCCGGCCGCCCGCACGAGCCGGGGATATCCGGCGGGCAGCAGGGCGGCGGGCAGGTCCCACACGCCCCACTTGGCGGGCTCCAGGTACGTACTGATGCCGATGAGCGGCTTGGACACGGTGGCGGTCTCCGTTCGTTGAGCGGGTCAGTCCCGGGCGAGCTCGGCCTCGGCGGCGGCCAGGGCGGCGAACTCCTCCTCGGGCGCGTGGGCGACCAGACGGTGGCGACTGTAGAAGGCGAAGTAGGCCAGTGCGATCGCGTAGACGCCGAGTGCGATGAAGGCCGCGTCCTTGTCGACCAGGAACGTCGCCACGAGTGCGAACAGGGCGAGCACGAACGCGACGGACGAGGTCAGGACGCCGCCGGGCGTGCGGTAGGGGCGATCGAGGCCCGGCTCGCGGCGGCGTAGGACGATGTGCGAGAGCGCCATCAGGGCGTAGGAGATGGTGGCGCCGAACACCGCGACGTTCAGCATCCGGCCGCCGTTGCCGCTCCAGGCGGCCAGCGCGAAACCGATCGCGCCCGGGATGAGGAGGCCCAGATAGGGGGATTTGCGGCGGCTGGTCAGGGACAGGAAGCGGGGCAGGTAGCCGGCCCTCGACAGGGCGAAGAGCTGGCGCGAACCCGCGAAGATCAGCGAGAAGAACGACGCGACCAGGCCCGCGAGCCCCGCGTAGTTGACGAAGCGGCTCAGGGCGGTGGGGCCGCCGTCGCCCTGCAGAGCCACGACCAGCGGGTTGCCCGCGTCCTTGATGGCGGCCGAGCCGTGCGCCCCGGTCGCGGCGAAGAAGGTCACCACGGCGAGCAGCACGAGGATCGACAGGGAGATGGCGAGCGCCCGCGGCATGGACCGCACCGGGTCCTTGGCCTCTTCGGCCGCCAGCGGCACCCCTTCGACGCCGAGGAAGAACCACATGCCGAACGGGAACGCGGCCCAGATGCCGAGCACGCCGAACGGAAGCCATGAGTTGGACCCGAGCGCGGAGGTGTCCACCGGGATGTCGTTGAGGCGGGACGCGTCGAAGCCGGTGAAGGCGCCGACGGCGAAGACCAGCAGGGCGGCGACCGCGATCGCGGTGACCACGAGGCTGAAGCGCAGCGCCTCGCCGACGCCCCACAGATGGATCCCGATGAAGATCGCGAAGCAGGCGAGGTAGACGGGCCAGCCGGAGGTCAGTCCGAACAGGCCGAGCGACTGGACGTAGTCGCCGATGAAGAGCGAGATCGCGGCGGGCGCCAGGATGTACTCGATGAGGATCGCGGTGCCGGTCAGGAAGCCGCCCCAGGTGCCGAGCGCCCGCCGCGCGAAGCCGTAACCGCCGCCCGCGGTGGGCAGGATGGCCGACAGCTCGGCCAGCGAGAACACCAGACAGGCGTACATGACGCCCATCAGGACGGTGGCCGCGGCCAGGCCGCCGAAGCCGCCCTTGGAGAGGCCGATGTTCCAGCCGGAGAAGTCGCCCGAGACCACATAGGCGACGCCGAGCCCGGTGAGCAGCAGCCAGCCGGCGCTGCCGCGCCGCAGCGTGCGCCGGTGCAGGTAGTCGGCCTGGGCGTCCTCGGCGGACGCAGACGGTGCGGTGCGCAGATCGGTGTCGGTGCCCTCGGCCATGAGCCGCTCCAGGTGATCGTCAAGGAAGATCAGGTCAATGGTTCGGCTGCATACCTTTGCTGGAGGGTGGGGTGGAGTGCAAGAGGTGTACGTAAAACCGCGGTTACGGAAGGGGCGGGTGAAGGCCGGGGGCGGGGAGGGCGGGCGGGCTCAAGTCGGTCCGGCGCGCCTCGGGTTGGCTCAGGCTCGGGCCGGCTCAGGCCCAGGCTCGGCTCGCCCCGGGCTCAAGTGGCTCCGGTCCGCTCGGATCGGCTCAGGTCAGGAAGCCGCGCAGCAGCGCCGCCGTGCCCCCGCAGTGCTCCCGCATCACTTCGCGCGCCCCGTCCGCGTCGCCGTCCAGCACCGCCTCGACCAGCGCGGTGTGCTGGTGCTGGGAGTGCTCCAGGTTGCGGACCAGCAGCGGGATGCAGTCCAGGAGGTCGTTCACGGTGGCCCGGACCGCCGCGTACTGGGCGGTGAGCGTGGGCGATCCGGAGAGCTCGGCGAGCGTGAGGTGGAGCAGGGTGTCCTGGCGGCGGTAGTCGGTGAGCTCGGCGTCGTGGGTGGCGGTGAGCGCGGCCCGCAGCCGCTCGGCGCCCTCCTCGGTCAGCCCGTGCGCCGCGCAGAGCCCGGCCGCGCCGACCTCCAGGACCTCCCGGAAGCGCAGGATGTCCTCGACGTTGACCGAGGCGGTCCGCCGGCGCAGCTCGTCCTCGCCGCCCTCGGCCGCGCGGGGCAGCACGAACGTGCCGCCGTAGCGGCCGCGCCGGCTCTCCACCAGGCCCTGGTCCTGGAGCACCTTGAGGACTTCGCGCAGCGTGACCCGGCTGATCCCCATCCGCTCGGCCAACTCCCGCTCGGAGGGCAGCCGTTCACCGGGCGGGACAAGGCCCAGGCGGAGCAGCTGGAGAATCTGCTCCAGCGCTTCCTCGAAGCCGTTCCCGGCTCGTACGGTCCGCAGTACGGGGACGAGCGTGTCCGGCGTCCGGGCGTCCGGACGGTCCGCCGAGTCGATCTTCTTCGCCACGTCGCGGATCCCCCTTCCCAATCAATGGTCTTACCCCATACCTTATGGCTCTCGGCTGACCCAAGGAGGAGCTTCCCGTGGCAGACCGCACACCCCCGCTCTCGATCGAGGAGCTGCGCACCCTCGTCGCGAGCGGTGAGATCGACACTGTCGTCCTCGCCTTCCCCGATATGCAAGGGCGACTGCAGGGCAAGCGCTTCGCGGCCGGGTTCTTCCTCGACGAAGTCCTGGCGCACGGCACCGAAGGCTGCAACTACCTGCTCGCCGTCGACACCGAGATGAACACCGTCGACGGCTATGCGATGTCGTCCTGGGAGCGCGGCTACGGCGACTTCGCCATGCACGCGGACCCGGCGACGCTGCGCCGCGTCCCGTGGAACGAGGGCACGGCGATGCTCATCGCCGACCTCGGCTGGAACGACGGCTCGCCGGTCGTAGCCGCCCCCCGCCAAATCCTGCGCCGCCAACTGGAGCGGCTCGCCGAGCTCGGCTACACCGCCCAGGTCGGCACCGAGCTGGAGTTCATCGTCTTCAAGGACAGCTATGAGCAGGCCTGGGACGCCGGCTACAAGGGCCTGACCCCGGCCAACCAGTACAACATCGACTACTCGGTGCTCGGCACCGGCCGCATCGAGCCGTTGCTCCGCCGCATCCGCAACGAGATGCAGGCCGCCGGCCTGACCGTCGAGTCCGCCAAGGGGGAGTGCAACCCCGGTCAGCACGAGATCGTCTTCCGTTACGACGAGGCCCTGGTCACCTGCGACCAGCACGCCATCTACAAGACGGGCGCCAAGGAGATCGCGGCCCAGGAGGGCGTCTCGCTCACCTTCATGGCCAAGTACGACCAGCGCGAGGGCAACTCCTGTCACATCCACCTCTCGCTCACCGACGAGAACGGCCGCAATGTGATGGCGGGCGACGGGCCCGACCACATGTCGCCGGTCATGCGCCACTTCCTGGCCGGACAGCTCGCGGCCCTGCGCGACTTCTCCCTGCTGTACGCGCCGAACATCAACTCCTACAAGCGCTTCCAGCCGGGCTCCTTCGCGCCCACCGCGGTCGCCTGGGGCCACGACAACCGCACCTGCGCCCTGCGCGTCGTCGGCCACGGCGCCGGCACCCGCTTCGAGAACCGGCTCCCGGGCGGCGACGTCAACCCGCACCTCGCGGTCGCCGGACTCGTCGCGGCCGGCCTGTACGGCATCGAGAACCAGCTCGAACTGCCCGAGGCCTGCACCTCGAACGCCTACGTCGGCGACTACGCCCACGTCCCCACCACCCTGCGCGAGGCCGCCGAGCTGTGGGAGAACAGCCCCATCGCCAAGGCCGCCTTCGGGGACGAAGTCGTCGCGCACTACCGCAACATGGCGCGGGTCGAACTCGACGCGTTCGACGCCGCGGTGACCGACTGGGAGCTCCGCCGCTCCTTCGAACGCCTGTGAGGAACGACGTGACCAGCGCATACGAGCTTCAGGTGCTCAACCCGGCCACCGAGGAAGTCATCGCGACGGTCCAAGGTGCGACCTCCGCCGATGTCGACGCGGCGGTCGTACGGGCCCGCTCCGCCCAGCGCGGCTGGGCGGCCGCGGCGCCCGCCGACCGGGCCCGCCTCCTTCGCCGCTTCGCGGCCGTCGTCGACGAACACGTCGAGGAACTGGCCCAGTTGGAGGTCCGGGAGGCCGGGCACACCATCGGCAACGCCCGCTGGGAGGCGGGCAACGTCCGCGATCTGCTCGACTTCTCGGCCGGGGGAGTGGAGCGCCTGAGTGGCCGTCAGATCCCGGTCGCGGGCGGCCTCGACATCACGCTCCTCGAACCGCTCGGCGTGATCGGCGTCATCGCCCCCTGGAACTTCCCGATGCCGATCGCCGCCTGGGGCACCGCCCCCGCGCTCGCCGCGGGCAACGCGGTGATCCTCAAGCCCGCCGAGACGACCCCACTCACGGCGCTGCGCCTGGCTGAACTCGCCCTGGAAGCGGGGCTTCCCGAGGGCCTCTTCCAGGTCCTGCCGGGTGCGGGGGCGGTCGCGGGCGACGCGCTCGTCGAGCACCCCGGCGTCGCGAAGATCGTCTTCACCGGGTCGACCCGGGCCGGCAAGCAGATCATGGCCAAGTGCGCCGACCGCGTGAAGCGGGTCACCCTCGAACTCGGCGGGAAGAGCCCCAACATCGTCTTCGCCGACGCCGACATCGAGGCCGCCGCCCTCGCCACCCCGATGTCGTTCCTCGACAACTCCGGCCAGGACTGCTGCGCCCGCACCCGCATCCTGGTCCAGCGCAGCGCGTACGACCGCTTCATGGAGCTGCTCGCCCCCGCCATCGCGGAGATCGTGGTCGGCGACCCGGCCGACGAGAAGACCCGGATGGGCCCGCTGATCTCGCGCGTACAGCTGGACCGTGTCCGCTCGTACGTCCCCGACGACGCACCCGGCCTGCGCGGCAGCGCACCCGACGGGCCCGGGTTCTGGTTCCCGCCGACCGTCCTGATCGGCCTGGACGCGGACGCGCCCGCCGCCGTCGAGGAGGTCTTCGGGCCCGTCGCCGTCGTCCTGCCCTTCGAGGACGAAGAGGACGCGGTGCGGCTCGCCAACGCCACCGAGTACGGGCTGTCCGGCTCGATCTGGACCCGCGACATCGGCCGCGCGCTGCGCGTCTCGCGGGCCGTGGCGGCGGGCAACCTCTCCGTCAACTCCCATTCCAGCGTGCGCTATTCGACCCCGTTCGGCGGCTACAAGCAGTCCGGCCTCGGCCGCGAGCTCGGCCCCGACGCCCTGACCGCTTTCACCGAAACCAAGAACGTCTTCATCAGCACGGAGGCCTGAACCCCTATGTCTTCTGACGACATCATCTGCCGCCGCCTGGTCGGCCGCACCGCCGTCATCACCGGGGCCGGCAGCGGCATCGGCCTCGCCACCGCCAGGCGGCTCGCCGCCGAGGGCGCCAACGTGGTGTGCGGCGACATCGACGAGAGCGCGGGCAAGGCCGCCGCCGAAGCGGTCGGCGGCACCTTCGTGAAGGTCGACGTCACTGACCAGGAGCAGGTCGAGGCGCTCTTCAGGACGGCCTTCGACACCTACGGCAGCGTCGACATCGCGTTCAACAACGCGGGCATCTCGCCGCCCGACGACGACTCCATCCTCACCACCGGGCTGGACGCCTGGCGCCGGGTCCAGGAGGTCAACCTCACCTCCGTCTACCTGTGCTGCAAGGCCGCGCTGCCCTACATGCAGCGCCAGGGCCGGGGCTCCATCATCAACACCGCCTCGTTCGTGGCCATCATGGGCGCGGCGACCTCGCAGATCTCGTACACCGCGTCCAAGGGCGGCGTGCTCGCGATGTCGCGCGAGCTCGGCGTGCAGTTCGCCCGCGAGGGCATCCGCGTCAACGCGCTCTGCCCGGGGCCGGTCAACACCCCGCTGCTGCAAGAGCTGTTCGCCAAGGACCCGGAGCGGGCGGCGCGCCGCCTGGTGCACATCCCGGCGGGCCGGTTCGCCGAGGCCGACGAGATCGCCGCCGCGGTCGCCTTCCTCGCCAGCGACGACTCGTCCTTCATCAACGCCACCGATTTCCTGGTCGACGGCGGCATCTCCGGGGCGTACGTCACGCCCCTCTAAACCCAGCCAACCCCCGTTGTTCACCTGGGGGCCACGCACCCGGCAGCCGGGCGTCGCACGACGCCCGGCTGTGCTGTCTAACGTCCGCGATGATCGTCCCGACGACAGGAGTTCCTCAGCGTGTCCAAGTCCCCCGCCGCCCGCCGACTGCCGGTCCTCGCCGCGGCGCTCTCCATAGCCGCCGGCGGCCTCGTCGCCGCCCAGCCCGCCGAGGCGCGGACGCCCCACTGCCCGCAACTGACCATCTCCGACGGGTGGTACGGGGACAACCAGGACCGGATCCAGGACCTGATCGACACCTACGGAAAGTGCGGAACGGGCGCGGGCCACGGCAAGAAGCCGGTCGCCGTCTTCGACTGGGACAACACCGTCGTGAAGAACGACGTCGGCGACGCCACGATGTACTGGCTCCTTCGCCACTCCAAGATCCGGCGCCCGGCGAGCGACGACTGGCACACCACCAGCCGCTACCTGACCGACGACGCCGCGAAGTCCCTCGCCGCCGCCTGCCCGGCGGGCACCTCCACGACGCTCCCGACCGGCACCGACACCACCTGCACCGACGAGATCCTCGCGGTCTACGGCGACGGAAAGACCGGCAAGGGCGCCGCCGCCTTCACCGGGTACGACCGCCGCACCATCGAGCCCTCGTACGCCTGGCTCGCCCAGCTCCTGCACGGCTGGACCCCGGCCCAGGTCAAGTCCTTCGCGAGCGCGGCCCGCACCGAGAACCTCAACGCCCCCGCCGACGCCGTCCAGACCGTAGGCAGCAACAGCAAGGCGACGGCCTGGGTGCGCTACTACGACCAGCAGCGCGACCTGATCCGTACGCTGAAGAAGGCGGGCTTCGACGTCTGGATCACCTCCGCCTCGCCCGAGCCCGTCGTCGACGTGTGGGCGCGCGGCGCGGGAGTCGACCCGGACCATGCCATCGGCATCCGCTCCACCACCGACCATGGCCGCATCACCTCGCATCTGAAGGGCTGCGGCTCGGCCAAGGACGGCGACGACTCGGTGATCACCTACATCGACGGCAAGCGCTGCTGGATCAACCGGGAGATCTTCGGTGTGCGGGGCGCCGCGGCCGAGAAGGTGCAGCCCGCGGCCGGCCGCCAGGTGTTCGCGGCCGGCGACTCCGACACCGACGTCTCCTTCCTGCGGGACGCCACCGGCCTGCGGCTCGTCCTGAACCGCAACAAGAACGAGCTGATGTGCCGGGCGTACGACGACAGCGACGGCCGCTGGATCGTGAACCCGATGTTCATCGAGCCGAAGGGCCGGAAGGCGGCGGCCTACCCCTGCGCGACCACCGGCTACACCGACCACGACGGCACCCCGGCCCCGGTTCGGCGCGCCGACGGCTCGATCGTCCCGGATCAGAAGGACTCGGTGTACGCGGGCTGAGCCGGGTTCTAGGGTGTGCGCATGACCATGACGACGCCGCCCGGCTGGTACCCGGATCCGGGCGTGCCCGGCACCGAGCGATGGTGGGACGGCACCGCCTGGACCGGCCACACCAGAGCGCCGGGCGGGCAGGCGTTCGGCTCGGCCGAGCCCGTCACCGTGGTGGCCGCGCCCGCCGTCCGGCGGCGCGGCCCGCTGGTGGCGATCGGCGCGGTCGCCGTGGTCCTGGTGGCAGCGATCGCCGCTGGGGTCGCCGTCCTGGGCCAGGGCGACGACGGGCCGCACACGACGAGCGCGAGCAAGAGCGCCACGGCGCCGGTGGCCGTCAACTCACCTTCGGTGAAGCCGAGTTCGGGGCCGTCCGACGATCCGCGCACCCTCGTCGACCAGCTCAACGGCATCACGCTGCCGATCCCGGACGGCTGGGAGAAGAGCGACGACGCGGTGACCAGGCTCGTCACCATGGCGACCAAGGACACCTACAACTGCCCCGGCGACTCCGGATTCTGCCACCACGGCAAGGTCACCACCTCCACAGCCACCATGACCGACCTCAAGACCGCCGAGGCCGTCGCCAAGAACGACATCACCGACGCCGCCAACGACGCCTACGACCACGACCCGATCGGCTCCCGCCCCTACGGCGGCATCACCTCGCACCGCGAGGTGAAATCCGGCTCCGTGGTGGTCGACGGCCGCACCGGATACCTGGTGCGCTGGGAGGTCAAGACCGGCGCGGGGCCCGGCGGCTACGTCGAGTCGCTCGCCTTCCCCTCGACGGTGGGCAGCGAGGCGATGGTCATCGCGCGGTTCGCCTTCGACGCGGGCCCGGACGGCCCACCGCTCGCCCTCATGGACACCATCACCCAGGGCATCGCGCCCATCGGCGGCAGCCAGAACGGCGGGGTCGGCAGCAGCCTGCCCCCGCCGTCGCTGTGAGCGGGCCGTGAGCCGGCGGTGTCCGGCGGGCCAGGGCCGCGACGCCTAGAGGAACGTGCGGCCCTCGCCCCGGTACGTCGGCACGGTCGCCGTCACCCGGTCGCCCTCGACCAGCTGCAACTCCTCGAAGCGCTCGCACAGTTCGCCCGCCTTGGCGTGTCGGAACCACACCTTGTCGCCGATCAGGAGATCGTCCGCGGGGGAGCCGAGCAGCGGCGTCTGCACCTCGCCCGCGCCCTCCTGCGGGTCGTAGCGCAGCCCCTCCGGCAGATACGGCACCGGCAGCCGGTCCGCGCCGGGCGCGCCCGAGGCCGGGTATCCGCCGCCGAGTACCGTGACGACACCGACGCCCGGCCGGCGCACCACCGGCTGGGCGAACAGCGCGGCCGGACGCCCGCTGAACGACGTGTAGTTGTCGAAGAGCCGCGGCACATAGAGACCCGAGCCCGCCGCGATCTCGGTCACCGCCGCCTCGGCCGCCGTGTGCTGCACACTCCCGGTGCCGCCGCCATTGACGAACTCCAGGTCCCCCGCGACCGCCCGTACCGCGCGCACCACCGCGGCCCGCCGCGCCGCGAGCTCCCTGCGTGCCGCGGACTGCATCAGCCGGATCGCACGCGAACGCACCGGACTGCCCGCCACCGCGTCCCCGACCCCGGCCACATGACCCTCGTACGCCATCAGCCCGACCAGGCGGAACCCGGGCCGCCGGGCCACCGACCGGGCCAGTTCCGCGAGTTGGGCGGGGGAGCGCAGCGGGGAGCGGCGGGCGCCGACGCGGACCCGGCCGCCGAACAGCTGGAGCGAGGTGTCCAGTTCCAGGCAGACCCGCACCTCCAGGCCGTCGCGCTCACGCGCCCGGTCCACGAGGTCGAGCTGCGCCGGGTCGTCGACCATCACGGTGATCGCCCCGGCCAGCTTGGGGTCCGAGGTCAGCTCGGCGAACCCAGCCCGGTCCGTGGACGGGTAGGCGAGGAGGACGTCCTCGAACCCGGCCCGCGCCAGCCACACCGACTCGGCGAGCGTGAACGACATCAGCCCCGCGAACCCCGGCCGGGCGAGCGCCCGCTCAAGCAGCGCCCGGCACCGCACCGACTTGCTGGCGACCCGGATCGGCTTCCCGGCCGCCCGGCGGACCAGATCGTCCGCATTGGCGTCGAACGCCTCCAGATCGACGATCGCGACGGGGGCGTCGAGATGAGCGGTCGCCCGGTCGTACCGGGCGCGGTCAGCGGCGCGGGGAGTCATGGCGGAAGCCTGCCAGAACCGGTTACCACAAGGTAGGGGACGACCGGTGCGGATGTGGAAGCCGGGCGGCCGGTCTGCACCCGCACAGGATCAGCCCGTAGAGTGACGCCCGAGCGGCAACGGGCTGAGCTGGACGGCAAGAGGGGCACGAGGGGGGCGGATGACCACCGACGCACGACCCCCGGGCACCCCTCAACTGCCGCCGCCCGCACCGGAATCCGAGCCGTCCGAGGCCTTCGCGCCGACCCCGGCGCCGCCCGAGCCCGAGGGGCCCGCGAGCCGGCTCCGCTCGGCGCTCGACCTGATCGATCCGGGACCGGTCCTCCCGAACACCCCCATACCGCCCAGATCTTCGACCCCCGCGCCCCCCGAGATACCCCCGCTGCCGGCCGCCCCGCCGAAGCCGCTGCTCCCCCCGGAACCCCTGTCCGACGAGCCGGGCCCGCTGCGACCGGTCCCCGAGCGCAGGCCCGGCGTCGTGGCCGCGGCCGCCGTCTGCGTGGTCCTGGGCGCCGGACTGATCGGCGGGGCGGCCGCGGGCACCTGGCTCGGCGACGGCTCGGACGGGCCCGCAGCCCGCAGCAACTACACGGCCGCCCGCGACCTGTGGCACAGCGTGCCCGTCGACACCCTCTTCCCGCGCACCATCCGGGGCACCGGCGCCGGCCCCGGCGGCGCCGACCGCGAATGGACCCGCACCGGGGTCGCCCCGGACGGCGACTGCGCCGGCGCGCTGGACCCCCTGCTCCTCAAGGTCCTCGAACCGGTCGGCTGCGCCCGCATGGTGCGCGCCACCTATACGGACGCCACCGCCACCAGCGTGACCACCGTCGGACTGGTCTTCACCCAGGCCGAGCCCGCCGCGATGACCGCCCTGGCGAACCGGTTCTCCCACGAGAAGCTCGGCGACCGCCCCGACCTGATGCCGCGCACCTACCCCGTCAAGGGCGGCGCGGCCGCCGGGTTCGGCGACAAGCAGCGCGCGAGCTGGACCGTACGGGTCCTCACCGACGCCCCCGTGGTCGTCACCGCCGTCTCCGGCTTCGCCGACGGCCGCGCCATCGCGACCCCCCAGTCCGCCGAACGGGCCACGGCCGACGGCGCGAGCGGCCCCGTGGCCGAGGCGGGCCTGGGCCACGACGCCAAGGGCATAGCCGACAACGTCGAACGCGGCCTGCGCAAGAAGGCCGCCGCAAGCCCGGAGCCCGCCCCGTGACCAAGCCGCCCGAGCCCCTGCCGCCCGAGCGGCTGCCGTCCATGACCAAGCCGCCGGCCGACGAGCCGCCCGTGACCAGGCCGTCCCGCCGGCTGCGCCGCACCGGCGCCCTCGCCTCGGCCGCCGCGCTCACCCTGCTGCTCTCCGCGGCCCCGGCCCACGCCGACGGCATCCGCGACCGCCAGTGGGAGCTCACCGCCATGCACACGCAGCAGGCGTGGCGTACGACCAAGGGCAAGGGCGTCACGGTCGCCGTCCTCGACACCGGCGTCGACGGCAGCCACCCCGACCTGGCCGGTCAGGTCCTGCCCGGCAACGACCTCGTCGGCTTCGGAGCGGGCCAAGGGAGCCGCGACTGGGCCCGGCACGGCACCGCCATGGCCGGCATCATCGCGGGCCACGGGCACGGCGCGGACAACCAGTCCGGGGTGCTCGGCATCGCCCCCGAAGCCAGGATCCTGCCGGTCCGGGTCATCCTGGAGTCCACCGACCCGGCCCGCAAACAGGCCCGCGAGACCAAGGGCGGCGCGCTCGCCGACGGCATCCGCTGGGCCGCCGACAACGGCGCCGACGTCATCAACCTCTCGCTCGGCGACGACAGCGCCTCCGCCCACCCCGAGCCCGCAGAGGACGCCGCGATCCAGTACGCGCTCGGCAAGGGCGCCGTCGTGGTCGCCTCCGCGGGCAACGGCGGAGACCAGGGCGACCACATCTCCTACCCGGCCGCCTACCCCGGTGTCATCGCGGTGGCCGCCGTCGACAAGAACGGCACCCACGCCTCCTTCTCCACCCGCCGCTGGTACGCCACCGTCAGCGCCCCCGGCGTGGACGTCGTCATAGCCGACCCGGACCGCAAGTACTACGAGGGCTGGGGCACCAGCGCCGCCTCCGCGTTCGTGTCCGGCGCGGTCGCGCTCGTACGCTCCACGAACCCCGGCCTCAGCCCCGCGCAGATCAAGAAGCTCCTTGAGGACACCGCCCGCAACGCCCCCGAGGGCGGCCGGGACGACGCCCGGGGCTACGGCATGATCGACCCGGCCGCGGCCCTCACCGCCGCCGCCAAGCTCAAGCCCGCCGGCCTGCGCTCGGAAGCGGCCCACGGCACGACGTACTTCGGCGGCGGCCCCGACGCACCCGTAGCCTCCGACGACCCGGCGAACTGGCTGGCCCCGGTCTCCGCGGGCGCCGGCCTCCTGCTGCTCGTGACCGGCGTGGCGCTCTGGCGCTCGACCCGGGTCCGGACCCCGCGCGAGTGGCTCTGAGCCGGGAGGCCGTGGGCGGGCCCGCGAGAAGCCCCGGTTAGGCTCGTGCCGTGGCGCTCAAGAACATCCCGGATTCCGGCTTCTCCGACGACGACGGCACTGCCGCCCCCGAACTGACCGAGGCGCTGGCCGCCTGGGCCGAGGACAGGTCGGCCGAACCGCGGGTGCTCGCCGCGCTGCGCACGGCCCGGCTTCTCGTCCCCGTCGTCGCGATGCTCGGCGAGAGCGAGATCGACGAGAACGGCCTCAAGCGCGAGAAGACCAGCGACATGGCCGTCCCCACCCTGAAAGCGGGCCACCGCACGGCGCTGCCCGCGTTCACCTCGATCGAGGCCCTGGCCCTGTGGGACCCGGCGGCCCGGCCGGTCGCCGTACCGCTCCACCAGGCCCTCGCCGCCGCCGTGCACGAGAAGGCGGACACCGTGGTCATCGACCTCGCAGGGCCGGTCGCGTACGAGCTGAAGGGCGCGGCCCTGCTCGCCCTCGCGGAGGGCCGGACCAGCGCCGACCCGCTCCAGGACCCGTCGGTGATCGAAGCGGTGCGCTCGGCGGTGGCCGCCGTCCCCACGGTGCTGCGGGCCCACCTCGGCCCCGGCAGCGCCGACGGCACGCTCGCCCTGGTCCTCGCCGACGGCGCGGCGCCCGCCGACGCGGCCCGCCGGGTGGCCGAGCTGATCGCCGCCGACGAGACCCTGCGGGCCCGCCTCGTACACGGCCTCGACCTCGCCCTGCTGCCTTCCGGGGCCCCACAGCCGAACGAGCCGCTCTTCACCCGCTGAGGGGGAGGAGCGGCCCGGTTCCGTTCTCCGAAGAACGCGTAGTTCTCAGAAGAATGCGTAGAAGAAGGGGCTCAGCCGAAGACGGCGCCCGTGTACTTCTCGCCCGGGCCCTTGCCCGGCTCGTCCGGCACGATCGACGCCTCGCGGAACGCCAGCTGGAGCGACTTCAGGCCGTCGCGCAGCGGGGCGGCGTGGAACGACGAGATCTCGGTGGCCCCTGCGTCAAGCAGACCCGCCAGGGCGTGCACCAGCTTGCGGGCCTCGTCGAGGTCCTTGTACTGGTCGCCCTCCTCGGTCAGACCGAGCTTCACGGCGGCGGCGCTCATCAGGTTCACGGCGACCGTCACGATCACCTCGACCGCCGGAACCTCCGCGATGTCGCGGGCCATGGTGTCGAAGTCTGCGGGCTCATTGGGGGGCGTCTCACTCATGCCCACACGATATGCGGTGCGCGGCGCGCCGCTTCCCGCGCACTCGATTAGCCCCTCTGTCCGGATCCTGCTAACCTTGTGTAACGACCGGCCAGGCACGTGTGCCCGGCCCACAAGTGGAGGCTCCGATCTCCCACCCGACCACCCTCTGGGTGGCGGGTCATCCGGTCAGGTGGCCACCATCGTTCCGTACGGACGATGGAGCCGCCCGATGTGCGCCCCGCGGTAGACCGCGGCGGTGTTCCGGTTTTCTTGGAGCCCCGCCTGTGTCCGTCCGGGGCATTTTTTGTGCCTCGGGGCGGTTGGTCACGTCAATACAGACGTACGCGGCTGTCTGCCAGACAGTCGTGTGGTGCTACCGAGGAGGATCCATCAGCGCCGAGCCCCGCATCAACGACCGGATTCGCGTTCCCGAGGTGCGACTTGTCGGCCCCAGTGGCGAGCAGGTCGGAATTGTTCCGCTTGCCAAGGCCCTGGAGCTCGCCCAGGAGTATGACCTCGACCTGGTCGAGGTCGCGGCGACCGCCCGTCCGCCCGTGTGCAAGCTCATGGACTACGGGAAGTTCAAGTACGAGTCGGCCATGAAGGCCCGTGAGGCGCGCAAGAACCAGGCGCACACGGTCATCAAGGAGATGAAGCTCCGGCCGAAGATCGACCCGCACGACTACGACACCAAAAAGGGTCACGTCGTCCGGTTCCTCAAGCAGGGCGACAAGGTCAAGATCACGATCATGTTCCGTGGTCGCGAGCAGTCCCGGCCGGAACTCGGCTACCGACTGCTCCAGCGCCTCGCTTCGGACGTGGAGGAACTCGGCTTCGTCGAGTCCAGCCCGAAGCAGGACGGCCGAAACATGATCATGGTTCTCGGTCCGCACAAGAAGAAGACCGAGGCGATGGCCGAAGCCCGTGAGGCCCAGGCGGCCCGCAAGGCGGAGCGCCAGGGCCAGTCGGCCCAGACGGAGGAGTCCGCCGAGGACGAGACCGTCGCCGAGGCGCCCGTCGCCGAAGCCGTGGCCGAGGAGCACCCCGCCGAGGCCTGATTCCGGGACAGCCCGTTCCGGACATCAACCGATACATATGACGCTCCCGAGCGCCGGTCCCCGGACCGGCTGGGAGCGCCACTGACGAGGAGATAACGGCGCTATGCCGAAGAACAAGTCGCACAGCGGTGCCAGCAAGCGCTTCAAGATCACCGGCTCCGGCAAGGTGCTCCGTGAGCGCGCCGGCAAGCGCCACCTGCTCGAGCACAAGTCGTCCAAGAAGACCCGCTCGCTGACGGGCACGGTCGTCCTGGCTCCGGCCGACGCCAAGAAGGTCAAGAAGCTTCTCGGCAAGTGACGTTCCTCCGCCTCCGGTTTCCGGAGGCGGAACGTCGAGACCGGGACCTATTCGATTTCGGGTCGTGTGAGTCCAACCACGGCCCCGCTACAAGGAGTTAACAAGTGGCACGCGTCAAGCGGGCAGTAAACGCCCACAAGAAGCGCCGGGCAATCCTCGAGGCGGCCTCCGGCTACCGCGGTCAGCGTTCGCGCCTGTACCGCAAGGCCAAGGAGCAGGTCACCCACTCGCTGGTCTACAACTACAACGACCGCAAGAAGCGCAAGGGCGACTTCCGTCAGCTGTGGATCCAGCGCATCAACGCCGCTGCCCGCCAGAACGGCATGACGTACAACCGCCTCATCCAGGGTCTGAAGGCCGCCAACATCGAGGTGGACCGCAAGATCCTGGCCGAGCTCGCGGTCAACGACGCCAACGCGTTCGCCGCGCTCGTCGAGGTGGCCCAGAAGGCCCTCCCGAGCGACGTCAACGCCCCGAAGGCCGCGTAAGCGCCTGACGGCTTGTTGAACCGGACCGGACCCGCAGGCCAACGGCCTGCGGGTCCGGGTGCGTTGCGGGGGCTTTTCCGGGGGCGCGGCCCCCGTCCCCCCGCTTCCGGGGGCTGCGCCCCCAGGCCCCCACTCCCTTCGTAGAGAGACCGCGTGTACATGCCCACCCCCGAGCTGATCTCCCCGCGCTCCCCCCGCGTCGCCGCCGCCCGCCGGCTCGCCCGGCGCAACTTCCGGGGCAAGGAACGCCGGTTCATCGCCGAGGGACCGCAGGCCGTGCGCGAGGCCGTCGAGCACCGCAGCGACGGCGAGCCCACCCTCGTCGAGCTGTTCACCACCGTCGAGGCCGCCGAGCGGTACGCCGACATCGTGTCCGCCGCCCTCGACGCGGGCGCCCGCGTCCACTACGCCGACGACGAGGTGCTCGCCGAGGTCTCCCAGACCGTCACCCCGCAGGGCCTGGTCGGCGTCTGCCGCTTCCTGGACTCCCCGTTCCAGGAGATCCTCGACGCGAAGCCCAAGCTGGTCGCCGTGCTCGCGCACGTCCGCGACCCCGGGAACGCCGGCACCGTACTGCGCTGCGCGGACGCCGCGGGCGCCGACGCGGTCGTCCTCACCGACGCCTCCGTCGACCTCTACAACCCCAAGTCCGTTCGCGCGTCGGTCGGTTCGCTCTTCCACCTGCCGGTCGCCGTGGGCGTCCCCGTCGAGCAGGCCGTCCAGGGCCTGCGCGACGCGGGCGTACGCATCCTGGCGGCCGACGGCGCGGGCGAGGACGACCTCGACGCGGAGCTCGACGCCGGCACCATGGGCGGGCCCACCGCGTGGATCTTCGGCAACGAGGCCTGGGGCCTGCCCGAGGAGACCCGCGCACTCGCGGACGCCGTGGTGCGCGTGCCCATCCACGGCAAGGCCGAAAGCCTCAACCTCGCCACCGCCGCCGCCGTGTGCCTCTACGCCTCCGCCCGTGCGCAGCGTGCTGCCGGAGGGTGCCGCTCCGTCACCTCGTACTAGTAGTGTTGCGGGCTCGGGGGCCCACTCAGCGCTTCGGAGAGGTGGGATAGGGGGATGGCTGTCGGCATGAGCAGCTTCGGCAACAGCACCGCGCTGTGCCCGTCCGGCCGTCCTGATGTCCTCGGCTTCGACCCCGACGACCTGCCCGACGGCATCGTGGTCGCCGACGACAAGGGGCAGGTGATCTGCTTCAACGCCGCCGCCGTCAGGATCACGGCGGTCGCGAAGCACGAGGCGCTCGGCTTCCCGCTGGAGCAGGCGCTGCCCCTGGAGGACCTCAAGGGCCGCCGCTGGTGGCAGCTCACCGATCCCTACGGCGGCCTCGCCATCCGGGTCGGCCAGCCCGAACGCAATCTGCTGCTGCCCGGCGGCCGCGAAGTGCTGGTCTCCGCACGCTACGTACGCGAGCACCCGACCGGGCCGGTGCGCCGGGTCGTGGTCAGCCTGCGCTCCACCGAGGCCCGGCGGCGCACCGAACGCTCGCACGCCGAGCTCATCGCCACCGTCGCCCACGAGCTGCGCTCGCCACTGACCTCGGTCAAGGGCTTCACCGCGACGCTGCTCGCCAAGTGGGAGCGGTTCACGGACGACCAGAAGCGGCTCATGCTGGAGACCGTCGACGCCGACGCCAACCGCGTCACCCGGCTCATCGCCGAACTCCTCGACATCTCGCGCATCGACTCGGGCCGGCTCGAAGTGCGCCGCCAGCCGGTCGACATCCCGGCCGCCGTCGGCCGCCACCTCCAGGCCCATGTCGCCTCCGGACAGTCCCCGGACCGCTTCCTGGTCCGCATCCAGCGGCCGCTGCCCGATCTGTGGGCGGATCCGGACAAGATCGACCAGGTGCTCGGCAATCTGCTGGAAAACGCGGTGCGCCACGGCGAGGGAACCGTCACCATTGAGGTGGCACCAGCGCCCGTCCGCATCGACGAGCACGACGAGAAGGGAACGGCCGTCACCGTGAGCGACGAAGGCCCCGGCATCCCCGAGGAGTCGATGGGCCGTGTCTTCACCCGCTTCTGGCGGGGGAGCAAGCGCGGCGGGACCGGGCTCGGCCTGTACATCGTCAAGGGCATCGTCGAGGCGCACGGCGGCACCATCACAGTGGGCCGCGGCCCCGGCGGCGGCGCCCAGTTCCGATTTATCCTGCCCGTCGCGGCTCCGGCGTATCTCCAGTAGATCGCCCTCCGAGCCGCCCACGGGCGCAACCGCATTCCCGCACCCCGTTAGACTCGACCTTTGGCGCGTTTGTGTCCGCGCGCTATCGCGGTATCGCTGTCGCGGTCGCGGGGACCCCCAGCCAAGCCAATCGGAAGCACGGGAAGAGATGTCGGCACCCAATAAGTCGTACGACCCTGTTGAGGTCGAGGCGCTGAAACCGGAAGAGATCGAGCGCATGCGGGACGAGGCGCTCGCCGCCTTCGCGGCCGCCGGTGACCTCGAAGCGCTCGCCCAGGCGAAGACCGCGCACACCGGTGGCACCTCGCCCCTCTCGCTCGCCAACCGCGAGATCGGCGCGCTGCCGCCGCAGGCCAAGGCCGCGGCCGGCAAGCTCGTGGGCATGGCCCGCGGCGCCGTGAACAAGGCCCTGGCCGCACGCCAGGCCGAGCTGGAGGACGAGCGGGACGCCCGGGTCCTGGTCGAGGAGGCCGTGGATGTCACGCTGCCCCACGACCGCGTACCGGCCGGCGCCCGCCACCCGCTGACCACGCTCTCCGAGCGCATCGAGGACGTCTTCGTGGCCATGGGCTACGAGGTCGCCGAGGGCCCCGAGGCCGAGGCCGAGTGGTTCACCTTCGACGCGCTCAACATCGGCCCGGACCACCCGGCGCGCACCGAGCACGACACGTTCTTCGTGCAGGGCCCCGAAGGCTCCGCGAACTCGGGCGTCGTGCTGCGCACCCACACCTCGCCCGTGCAGATCCGCTCGATGCTCGACCGCGAGCCTCCGGTGTACGTGATCTGCCCCGGCCGGGTGTACCGCACCGACGAACTGGACGCCACGCACAGCCCGGTGTTCCACCAGGTCGAGCTGCTCGCCGTGGACGAGGGCCTCACCATGGCCGACCTCAAGGGCACCCTCGACCACATGGTCAAGGCGCTGTTCGGCGAGGACATGAAGACGCGGCTCCGGCCGAACTTCTTCCCCTTCACCGAGCCGTCCGCCGAGATGGACATGGTCTGCTACGTCTGCCG
Source organism: Streptomyces sp. NPDC001415 (assembly GCF_053597395.1). Lineage (NCBI taxonomy): Bacteria > Bacillati > Actinomycetota > Actinomycetes > Kitasatosporales > Streptomycetaceae > Streptomyces > Streptomyces sp. NPDC001415. Next base: position 52,241 of record NZ_JBSFIE010000015.1, on the reverse strand, counting down.
CGGCGAGTCCGTCGGCAACCCGGACCGGCCCTGCCGCACCTGCTCCAGCGAGGGCTGGATCGAGCTCGGCGGCTGCGGCATGGTCAACCCGAAGGTGCTCACCGCCTGCGGTGTGGACCCCGAGAAGTACAGCGGATTCGCCTTCGGCTTCGGCATCGAACGGATGCTGATGTTCCGCCACAACGTCGAAGACATGCGAGACATGGTCGAGGGTGACGTCCGGTTCACCCGGCCGTTCGGGATGGAGATCTGATGCGGGTCCCGCTTTCCTGGCTGCGGGAGTACGTCGACCTCCCCGCCACCGAGACCGGCCGCGACGTGCAGGCCAAGCTCGTCGACGCCGGCCTTGAGGTCGAGACCGTCGAGCAGCTCGGCGCCGGGCTCAAGGGCCCGCTCGTCGTCGGCAAGGTCCTCACCATCGAGGAGCTGGAGGGCTTCAAGAAGCCCATCCGCTTCTGCACCGTCGACGTCGGCCAGGCCAACGGCACCGGTGAGCCCCAGGAGATCGTCTGCGGCGCCCGCAACTTCGCGGTCGGCGACAAGGTCGTCGTGGTGCTGCCCGGCGCGGTCCTGCCCGGCGACTTCGCGATCGCCGCGCGCAAGACGTACGGCAAGACGTCGCACGGCATGATCTGCTCCAGCGACGAGCTCGGCATGGGCCCGGACACCACCGGCGGCATCATCGTGCTGCCGCCGGAGCACGAGGTCGGCACCGACGCCATCGCGCTGCTCGAACTCGTCGACGAGGTCCTCGACATCGCGGTCACCGCCAACCGCGGCGACTGCCTGTCGATGCGCGGCGTCGCCCGTGAGACCGCCATCGCCTACGGGCTGCCGCTGCGCGACCCGGCGCTGCTCGACGTGCCCGCGCCCAACTCGTACGGCTACCCGGTGAAGATCGCCGACCCGATCGGCTGCGACCGCTTCACCGCGCGTACCGTGACCGGTCTCGACCCCGAGGCCCGCTCCCCGATCTGGCTGCAGCGCAGGCTGCAGAAGGCCGGGATGCGCCCGATCTCGCTCGCCGTCGACATCACCAACTACGTGATGATCGAGCTCGGCCAGCCGCTGCACGCCTACGACCGCACCCTGGTCGACGGCCCCATCGGCGTGCGCCGCGCCGAGCCGGGCGAGCTGCTCACCACCCTCGACGGCACCAAGCGCAAGCTGGACGCCGCCGACCTCGTCATCACCGACAACCGGGGCCCCATCGGCCTCGCCGGGGTGATGGGCGGAGCCAACACCGAGATCGCCGACTCCGTCACGAACCCCGAGACCGGCGAGGTCAGGGGCACCACCGAGGTCGTCATCGAGGCCGCGCACTTCGACGCGGTCGCCATCGCCCGCACCGCGCGCCGCCACAAGCTGACCTCCGAGGCGTCCAAGCGCTTCGAGCGCGGCGTCGACCCGCAGGCCGCGGCCGCCGCCGCCCAGCGGACCGTCGACCTGCTCGTGCTGCTCGCCGGCGGCACGGCCGAGGCCGGCGTCACCGAGATCGTCTCGCCGTCCGCGCCGCGCACGATCGCCATGCACGCGGACCACCCGGACCGCGTCGCGGGCATCGAGTACGGCCGCGAGACCGTCGTACGCCGCCTCCAGGAGGTCGGCTGCGACGCGTACGGGCAGGACGAGCTCGTCGTCACCGTGCCGTCCTGGCGCCCCGACCTCACCGAGCCGAACGACCTGGCCGAAGAGGTCATCCGTCTGGAGGGCTACGCCAACCTGCCCTCCACGCTGCCCAAGCCGCCCGCCGGGCGCGGTCTGACGGAGCGTCAGCGTCTGCACCGCAGGGTCGGCCGTGCGCTCGCCGGGGCCGGGTTCACCGAGGCGCCGAGCTACCCGTTCGTCGCCGAGTCGGTCTTCGACCAGCTGGGTCTGGACGCCGAGGACCCCAACCGCGGCGTCGTGAAGCTGGTCAACCCGCTCAGCGACGAGGAGCCGGCGCTGCGCACGACGCTCCTGCCGGGTCTCCTCGCCACGCTGCGCCGCAACGTCGGCCGCGGCAGCCACGACCTGGCGCTGTTCGAGACGGGCCTGGTCTTCCATCCGTCGGCGAACCCGGGCGTCGCCGCCCGGCTGCCCGTCGACCGCCGTCCCACCGACGAGGAGATCGCCGCCCTCAACGCCGTGCTGCCCGTTCAGCCGCGCCACGTGGGCGTCGTCATCGCCGGTGCGCGCGAGCAGGCCGGCTGGTGGGGCAAGGGCCGCCCGGCCGACTGGGCCGACGCGATCGAGGCCGCCCGGACCGTGGCCCGCGAGGCGGGGCTCGAACTCGCCGTGGACCAGGGCCAGTACGGCCCCTGGCACCCGGGCCGCTGCGCCGAGCTGTATGTGTTCCCCGAGGGTGTGAAGACCCTCGTCGGGTACGCCGGTGAGCTGCACCCGCGCGTCGTCAAGGCGTTCGGTCTGCCCGCCCGCAGCTGCGCGATGGAACTCGACCTCGATGTCATCGAGCGGGCCGGAGAGGGCGCCGTGCAGGCGCCGAGCATCTCCACCTTCCCGGTGGCGACCCAGGACGTGGCGCTCGTGGTCGACGCCCACGTCCCGGCCGCGGCCGTGGAGAACGCGCTGCGCATCGGCGCCGGTGAACTCCTCGAATCCATCCGGCTGTTCGACGTCTACAGCGGCGAGCAGACCGGCGAGGGCAAGAAGTCGCTGGCCTACGCGCTGCGGTTCCGTGCCGCCGACCGCACCCTGACCGTCGAGGAGGCCTCGGCCGCCCGCGACGCGGCGGTCGCTCACGCGGCCGAGTACACGGGTGCGGTGCTGCGCGGGGCCTAGCCTGCGCGAGAACGCACCGAGCGAGAACGCACCGAGAGGGGCGCACCGGGGCTTCCGGTGCGCCCCTCTTGTCGTCCACCAACGTGCCCTTCCCGCTTCACTCGTTCGGGTGGGAAGTCCGGTTGATCTGCGCAGCAGGGCACGGGCGGTCGAAAGAATCAGTCCGGCCGTGCGGGCCGGTGCGGCTTCCGGCCCTGCGGTCCGGATGCACATGCAGGGCGCAGGCCTAGGGGGGCCGACGGCATGATCCGTACAACGGGATGGACCTCGGCCTGCGCGGCCGCACTCCGCTCCCGCCGGGCCGTCGGCCTCGCCCTCGGCCTGCCGTCCTGCTGGCTCGTCCTGGTCATCACCTGGCAGCTGGCCTGTCCGCTGGCCCGCGAGGACCGCATGGGCCTGCGGATCGCGACGTGCCTCGCCTTCCTGATCGCCGTGGTGTGGCTGGCCAACGGCGTACGGACCACGGCGGAACGGGAGTTGCGGCGGATCCGGCACATCGCCGAGGTCGCCCAACGGGTGCTCCTGAGGCCACTGCCCTCGCGGCTCGACGGGATCGCGTTCGCCGCGGGACAGCTCTCCGTGAGCCGCGGCGCGTCGATCGGCGGCGACCTCTACGAGGCGATGTCGACGCCGTACGGGGTGCGCGTCGTGATGGGCGACGTACGCGGCCACGGGCTGGGCGCGATCGGCGCGGTCGCTGCCGTCCTCGGCAGCTTCCGCGAGGCCGCCTACGACGAGCCCCAACTGGCGGGCGTACTGAGGAGGTTGGACCGCGCCCTCGCCCGGCATCTGCGTGAGCGCTGCCGGGCCGAGCACCCCGCGTCCGGCTGCGGTGAGCCGGACAGTCCGCTCGCCGAGGAGTTCGTCACCGTACTGCTCCTGGAGATCCGCCCGGGCGGCGATGTGTACGCCCTCAACTGCGGCCACCCCTGGCCCTACCGGCTCTGCCACGGCGCCGAGCCGCTCACGCCCGGCGACCCGATGCCGCCGCTGGGGCCCTTCCCGCTCCCCGCCGAACCGCCCCTGATGCGCTGCACCCGGCTGCTGCCCGGCGAGGCGCTGTGCCTGTACACCGATGGCGCCGAGGACGCGCGGGACGCCGCCGGACGGTTCTTCGCGCTGCGCGAGGCCCTCGCCGCCGCGGCCCGCACCTCGCCGGTGTCGCCGGCCGCGGTGGTCGAGCAGGTGCAGCGCGCGCTGCTGCGCCACACCGGCGGACGGCTCTCGGACGACGTGGCCCTCCTGGTGCTGCGCAACGACCGGGTCCGGGTGCCCGTACAGCCAACGAGCAGCGAGGCGGCCCGTGTTCACCGCTGACGATGGGGCGCCGTCGCCCTGCCGGGAGTGCCGGGCAGCGCGGACAGGGCGGACGGCGCCGGGAGCGGGCCGCCGCACTGTACGAGGGGGAGCCGGCGGCCCGGTCGCCTCAAGGAGAGGCGTTCCAGAGTCAACCCACTGGGGGCCGCCCTGGGCAGAGAGCGCGGCGCATAAATGCGGGTACTCGCTTCACACCCCGTGTGAACCGGGCTCGTCTACGCTGACTTCACCGAGCCAACGGAGGGCCCCATGCAGCCCAATACCCTGCTCGACGCCCTGGTGGACGAGGCGGGGATCTCACACGCCGGGCTCGCCGCCCGGGTGAACCTGGCCGGCCGGTCCAGAGGCCTCGCACTCAGATACGAACACACCGCGGTGGCAAGGTGGTTGAAGGGCCAGCGGCCGCGCGGCCAGGTGCCGAACCTGATCTGCGAGGTACTCGCGAGCCGGCTGCACCGCCGGGTCACCCTCGACGACATCGGGCTCGGCGTGCCGGGCCTGCCGGCCTCGCACGGCTCGCCGCTCGCCGGATTCGTCGAGCGGGCCACCGCCCTGTGGCGCTCGGACGAACAGCAGCGCACGCACATACTCGACGCCCCGGCCGTCACCGGCACCCCGGCCGTCATGCCCGTATGGGAGTGGGAGAACCCGCCGGAGGACACTGATGTATCCCGCAACGGGCAGACGGCGGTGGGCGAGTCGGACATCGAGATGCTGCGTTCGGCGCGCGAGCACTACGAGCTGATGTACCGCAAGGCGGGCGGCATCGCGACCCGCTCGCGCATCGTCGGCTTCCTCAACGCGGAGACCGCCCCCTTACTGCGCGGCGGCTACACCGACGCCACCGGGCGCCAACTGCACCGCGCCACCGGCGGGTTGGTGGCCATCGCCGGAATCTGCGCGTACGACTCCAACGCCCAGGGCCTCGCCCAGCGCTACTTCCATCAGGCGCTGCGGCTGGCAAAGGCCAGTGGGGACAGGGGACTTGGCGCCTATGTCATCGCGCTGCTCGTCAACCAGTCGCTGTTCATGCGGGACTACCGCCAGGCGGTCGCCTTCGCGGAGGCGGCCCTGCGGGCGGCGGGCGGTCGGCTGAGCCCCGCGCTCGCGGCCGATCTGCACGCCATGCAGGCCAAGGCGTACGCGCATCTGGGGGACGGGCAGAGCGCGCTGTCCTCGATCACGAGCGCCGAGTCGGCGGCCGGGCGGATCAGGCCGGGCCAGGAGCCGGCCGAGACCGGCTACGTCCAGCCGGGCCTTGTCAATGTCCAGGTGGCCGAGGCCCTGCTCAGCCTCGGCGATCTGACGGCCGCGCGCGAACAGGCCGCGCTCGCGGCCGACGAGCCCTGCCACGACAGGGGCAGGGTGCACCGCCTTGCGATGCTCGCGCAGATCGAGCTGCGGCAGGGCGACGCGGACCGGGCCGTGGCTACCGCGGTCGAAATGGCGGAGCGGGCCCGGGGGATGGAGTCGCAGCGATTGCGTGACCGGCTGCGCATGGTGCGCGAGCACCTGGTCGAGAGCGGTTGCGCCGGCGCCGACGAAGCCGCCGAGCTGATCGACGGGGCACTTCGCGTTCCCCTGTGACCGTCAGCCTGCTGCGATATTGCCATCTACTTGTCGGAAGGTGGCAGAAACGTGCAGTGGACGAACCTGAGCGAACAAACTGTGTATGAGAATCGCTGGTTTCGGGTCAACCTCGCGGACGTAGAGCTTCCGGACGGGCGGCACCTGGACCACTTCCTGATCAGGCTGCGGCCGGTCGCCGTCGCGACCGTCGTCAACGCCGCCAACGAGGTGCTGCTGCTCTGGCGGCACCGCTTCATCACCGACAGCTGGGGCTGGGAACTGGCCGCCGGCGTCGTCGAGGACGGCGAGGACATCGCGGCCGCCGCCGCCCGCGAAATGGAGGAGGAGACCGGCTGGCGGCCCGGGCCGCTCAAACCGCTGCTCACCGTCGAGCCCGCCAACGGGCTGATCGACGCCCGGCACCATCTGTTCTGGTCCGAGTCGGCCGAGTACATCGGCCACCCCGAGGACGACTTCGAGTCGTCCCGCCGCGAGTGGATACCCCTCAAGCTGGTGCCCGACATGGTCGCCCGGGGGGAGGTCCCGGCCGCCAACATGGCGGCCGGACTCCTACTCCTGCACCACATGCGGCTCGCCGACGGCTAGCCGCCGGAACGTCTAGTGACCGAGGGCCTGCCACACGGCGAGCGAGAGTGCGCCGACGGCGGTCAGCACGGTGAGGGCGGGGAGCGGCCACCTCAGGTGTTCGAGGGCCGCCACCCGTCCCACCGCGTCGGTCAGATCGCGCTCCGTCTGCTCGGCCCGGTGGGCGAGCAGCGCGAGCTGGCCGTCCAGACGGGTCATGCCGACGTCCAGGCGGAGTCGTAACTCCACCAGTTCGTCGACGGTGGTCGAAGGTCCCGGGTCGGTGGACACGGCGTGGCTCCTTAGTCCTGTTCCGGACGTGCCATTGATGTGCTGGCTCAGAGTCAACTCGCCGTGTTCCAGGGGCGGGAGAGTGTGCGATGGGCATATGCGGGCTCGTGCCGCACACCCGGTGTGCGCGGCACGAGCCCGGCCCACGCCTTTCAGACGTACACCCGCGTATACAGATGTACGCCGTTTTACTCAGGCGTACGAGTAGAAACCGGACCCGGTCTTACGGCCGAGGCGGCCGGCGTCCACCATCCGCTGGAGCAGCGGGGGAGCGGCGTACAGCGGCTCCTTGAACTCGTCGTACATCGAGTCCGCGACCGAGGCGACCGTGTCCAGGCCGATCAGGTCGGAGAGCTTGAGGGGGCCCATCGGGTGGGCGCAGCCGAGCTCCATGCCGTTGTCGATGTCCTCGCGGCTCGCGATGCCCGACTCGAACATCCGGATCGCCGAGAGCAGATACGGGATGAGCAGCGCGTTGACCACGAAGCCCGAGCGGTCCTGGGCGCGGATGGCGTGCTTGCCGAGCACCTTCTCGACCAGGACCTGCGCCCGGCTGATCGTGCCCTCGGAGGTGGTGAGCGCGGGAATCAGCTCGACCAGCTTCTGCACCGGGGCCGGGTTGAAGAAGTGGATGCCGATGACCTGGTCGGGGCGCGAGGTGGCGACCGCGAGCTTCACCAGCGGGATGGAGGAGGTGTTGGAGGCCAAGATCGCGTCCGGGCGGGTCACCACCTGGTCGAGGACCTGGAAGATCTCGGTCTTGACCTGCTCGTTCTCCACGACGGCCTCGATCACGAGGTCGCGGTCGGCGAACTCGCCGAGGTCGGTGGTGAAGCTGAGCCGGGCGAGCGTCGCGTCGCGCTCCTCCTCGGTGATCTTGCCGCGTTCGGCGGCCTTCGAGAGGGAGTTGTGCAGCCGGGTGCGGCCGATCTCCAGGGCCTCGCCGGTGGTCTCGGCGACCATGACGCCCAGGCCGCTGCGGGCGCACACCTCCGCGATGCCCGCGCCCATCTGGCCACAGCCCACAATTCCGACGCGTTCGATGTCGGTCACATCGTGCCTTTCGCTCTACTGCAGTCCCCGGCAGGTCCCCCGTGTGATTCCGGCGCCCGCCTTCGGCCCCTGACGTTACTCCGGACGCGCGGGTGCATGAGGGGCCGGGGCGGGCATGCTGTCCGGTACACCTGGGCCACGGGACCTATGTGAGGGGTGCGACGTGGGGCGAATCACGCGGCGGGGCTTCGTTACGGGCACGGCCGGGGCGCTGAGCGGGCTGATCACGGCGGGCGGCGCGGCCGCCGCGGACCGGGACGGGGCACTCGAACAGGCGGTACGGACGGTGGCGGGCCGGGGCCGACGCCGGGACTTCCGCGGCGTGTGGGTGGCGACCGTGACCAACCGGGACTGGCCCTCCAGACCGGGCCTGCCCGCCGAGGCCCAGCGCGCCGAACTCCTCGCCCACCTGGACAAGGCGGTCGAGCGGCGGCTGAACACGGTGGTCCTCCAGGTCCGCCCGACCGCGGACGCGCTCTGGCCGTCCCCGTACGAGCCCTGGTCGCAGTGGCTCACCGGGACACAGGGCCAGGACCCCGGCTGGGATCCGCTGGGCACCGCCGTCCACGAGGCGCACCGGCGCGGCCTCGAACTGCACGCCTGGTTCAACCCGTACCGGATCGCCAACCACACCGACCTGTCGCGCCTCGTCCCGACGCACCCGGCCCGCGTCCACCCCGACTGGGCCGTCCCGTACGGCGGGAAGCTCTACTACAACCCGGGCATGCCCGAGGTCCGCCGGTTCGTCGAGGACGCCATGCTGGACGCGGTACGCCGCTACGGCATCGACGGCGTGCACTGGGACGACTACTTCTACCCCTATCCGGTGGCGGGTGAGACCTTCGACGACGACGAGGCGTACGAGCGGTACGGCGACGGCTTCCCGGACCGCGCTGCCTGGCGGCGGAACAACATCGATCTGCTGGTGCGCGAGACGGCCGCCCGGATCAAGAGGATCAATCGCCGACTGGCCTTCGGCATCAGCCCGTTCGGGGTGTGGCGCAACAAGGCGAGCGACCCGCGGGGCTCGGCCACCACGGCCGGCGTCCAGACCTACGACGACCTGCACGCCGACACCCGCACCTGGGTGCGCGAGGGCTGGCTCGACTACATCTGCCCGCAGGTCTACTGGAACATCGGCTTCACCGCCGCCGACTACGCCGTCCTGGTGCCCTGGTGGGACGCGGTCGCCCGGGGCACCGGCGTCGACCTGTACATCGGCGAGGCCCTGTACAAGGCGGGCGACCCGGCGCAGCCCGCCGCCTGGCAGGACCCGGCGGAACTGTCCCGCCATCTGACCCTGGCCGGGCGGTACGCCTCGGTCCGCGGCCACTGCTTCTTCGCGGCGAAGGAGGTCACCGAGGACCGCATCGGGGCCATGGCCCGCGTCGTCGCCGACCACTACCCGCGCCGGACCCGCTGAGGGCCCGTGGCCTACTGGCCTACGCGTCCTCGGTGATGTGCCGCACCACCGTGTCGGGGCCCGGTGACATCAGGGTTTCGTGTCCGTCCTCGAACCGCACGCGGTACGGGGGAGTGCCGTCGGGTCCCAGAACTTCGATGACCTCGGCCGTCCGGTCCTGCTGTCCGACGATCCTGCCGTGTACGAGGAGTCGGTCGCCCACCATTGCTCGCATGCGGCCAGTCTAGGACGGCTCCGGCAAGTTGGCAGGGCCCGGAACCTGTGTCTCAGGACCGGGCCCGCTGGGTCACCGCGATGCACACCAGGACGCCCACCGCGGCGAGCGGGGCCGCCGGGGACAGGCGCTCGCCGAGCAGCAGCACCGACCAGAGAAGGGTGAGCAGCGGCTGGGCCAACTGGAGCTGGCTCGCCTTGGGCACACCGATGGCGGCGAGGCCCCGGTACCAGACGTAGAGGCCGAAGAAGTTGGACCCCGCGGCCAGCCACAGCAGCCCGGTCACACCGTGCGCGGTGAGCCGCCAGGGCTCGTACGCCAGCGCCACCGCGGCCCCCACCAGCGCGAACGGCAGGCACAGCACCAGCGCCCAGCCGACCACGTGCCACCCCGGCATGACCGAGGCGAGCCTGCCGCCCTCGACATACGCGGCCGCGCACACCAGCAGCGCCGCGAACAGGTACACGTCCCCGGCGGACAGCGCCCCGCCGCTCTGCTGCACGGTGAACGCGGCCACTACCGCGGCCCCGGCCAGCGCGGCCGCCCAGAACGCGCGCGAGGGCCGCCGCCCGGTGCGCACCGCGCCCAGCGCCGCCGTGGCCAGTGGCAGCAGTCCGATCACCACGGCGGCGTGCGAGGTCGTCGAGGTCTGCAGGGCGATCGTGGTGAGCAGCGGGAACCCGATCAGCGAGCCGCCCGCCACCACCGCGAGGCCCGGCCAGTGCGCCCGGTCGGGGAACGACACCCGCTGCCCCAGCAGCAGCGCACCCGCGATCAGCGCGGACAGCGCGATCCGCAGGGACACGAGCGTCCAGGGCCCGAAGCTTTCCAGGCCCCAGGCCGTGCCCGGGAAGGTGAGCGAGAAGGAGACCACGCCGAGCGCGGCGAGCATCGCCCCGCGCGGCAGAACGGAACCGGAGCGGGAACTGTCGTCCGCGCCGACCGCTATCGTCGTCTGAGTAGTAGCGCTATCCTGTGCTGTCATGCATGAGCGTAGCAGTGTGGATGAACTGGCGAAATCCCTTCGCGATGAGCTCAACCGCTACTCGGTGGGTGGAAAGCTGCCGTCCAGCCGGGCGCTGGTCGAGCGCTATCGGGTCTCCCCGGTCACGGTGTCCCGCGCGCTCGCCCAGCTCGTCGCCGAGGGCCTGGTCGTCACCCGCCCCGGTGCGGGCGCCTACCGCGCCGAGCCGCGCACGGTCACCGCCCGCACCGGCGACACCTCCTGGCAGGAGGTCGCGCTCAGCGCCGACGGCGCCACCGACCCGGCCCCGCGTGCGGTCGACGCCGCCGGCGTGCTTGCCACCCTCAACGTCCCGCCGACCGGCGTCATCGACCTCAGCGGCGGCTACCTCGACCCGGGCCTGCGGCCCGAGCGGGCCATGGCCGCCGCCCTCGGCCGGGCCGGCCGCCGCCCCGGCGCCTGGAGCCGCCCGCCCGTCGACGGGCTCACCGAACTGCGCGAATGGTTCGCCCGGGAGATCGGCGGCACCGTCACCGCCGCCGACGTGCTCGTCACCGCGGGCGGCCAGACCGCCCTGACCACCGCCCTGCGCGCGCTCGCCGCGCCCGGCGCACCCGTCCTCGTCGAATCGCCCACTTATCCCGGCATGCTGGCGATCGCCCGCGCCTCAGGCCTGCGACCCGTCCCGGTCCCCGTCGACCCGGACGGTATCCGCCCCGAACTCCTCTCCCGTGCCTTCGCCGCCACCGGCGCCCGCGTTCTCGTCTGCCAGCCCCTCTTCCAGAACCCGACCGGCGCCCTCCTCGCCCCGGACCGCGGCCGCGAAGTGGTCCGCATCGCCCATTCCTTCGGCGCGTTCGTCGTCGAGGACGACTTCGCCCGCCGGCTCGCCCACGAGGACGCGGGCCCGCTGCCCGCCCCGCTAGCCGCCGACGACCCCGACGGCGTCGTCGTCCACGTCTCCTCCCTCACCAAGGTGACCTCGCCCAGCCTCAGGGTCGGTGCGCTCGCCGCCCGCGGGCCCGTACTGGAACGCCTGCGCGCCATCCAGGTCGTCGACTCGTTCTTCGTGCCGCGTCCCCTGCAGGAGGCCGCGCTCGAACTCGTCGGCTCCCCGGCCTGGAGCCGCCATCTGCGCGCCGTATCAGGCGAGTTGACCGCGCGCCGGGAAACCCTGGCCGCCGCCGTCCTGCACCACCTGCCCCAACTCGGCCTGCCCCACGTCCCGTCCGGCGGCTACCACCTCTGGCTCCGCCTGCCTGACGGCACCCCCGAAACCGCCGTCCTGTCCGCGGCGCTGCGCGCGGGAGTCGCCGTCGCCCCCGGCCGCCCCTACTTCAGCGCCGAACCCCCGGCCGGCCACATCCGCCTCGGCTTCGCGGGCGTGACGGGGCGTGCGGAGATCACCGAAGCGGTACACAGGCTGCGCGCCGCCTTGGAATGTGTCGGCTAGTCGAACGAACGGACCCCCGCCGCATACAAGCGCGGGGCGGTAACAAGAAGTTAACGCGACCGACACAACTTCCGCCCGGGCATCTCTTTTGCCTGGAACATACCCGTGTTTTACTGATTGTTGACGCAGCAACAGGTCACCAGGGGGTCACCGACGGTCAGCGACGCGGCTTCGCCGTGTCCGGCTCCTGGACAACTCCCCCGACCGAGCGGCCTGTTCAGACGGTCCCCCCACCCGACAAGACCGCCCGCTCCCGCCGTCCTCGGCGAGGAGGCAGAAGGAGGCCTTCCCTCATGGATCCGTTCATCGACCGTGCCCGCACCTTTCCCCAGCGCGTCGGCCAGCAAGGCCGCGCACTGGACGGCCTCGCCACCGGTCAGTCACCCCGCGCGCTCTTCATCACCTGCTCCGACTCCCGGGTCGTACCCGCTCTGATCACCGGATCCGACCCCGGTGATCTCTTCGAACTGCGCACCGCGGGCAACATGGTTCCGGCGTACCGCGCGGACTCCGCCTCCGGCGAGACCGCCACCATCGAATACGCCGTGGACGTCCTCGGCGTGCGGGACATCGTGGTGTGCGGCCACTCGCACTGCGGGGCGGTCGGCGCGGTGGTCCGCGACGACGACCTCAGCGTCGTGCCCGCCGTCCGTTCCTGGCTGAGCAACGCCGACCGCAACGTCCTGCGCGCCGACGGGACGGACGTCTTCGACCCGACCGTGGCCGGACCGGTCCAGCGCCATGTCCTCGCCCAGCTTGAGCAGTTGCGCGAATACCCGGGAGTCGCCCGGAGACTGCTCGACGGCCGGGTCCGCCTCCACGGCTGGTTCTACGAGGTCCACACCGGACTGGTACTCGCGCACCGCTCCGACTCCGGGCTCTTCCTGCCGCTGTGACCAGCGGGGTGACCCCTGTCGTGACCCTGTAGCGAGCCCTGCCGTGACTCCGTGGCGAGTCCCGTCTTGACCCCTCGTGGGGCCCCGCCCCGACTCCGTAGCGAGTGTGGCTCTGACTCCGTAGCGAGTGCCGTCCGTCGTGTCTCCCGTCGCGAGTCCGGCCCGGCTCCTGCCCGCCGTCCGTACCCAGCCATCAGAGGACCTCATGATCCGTCGTCCCGCCCTTCGGTCCGCCTCCGACCATCTCCCCGCACCGCCGCGGGCCGCCACCCTGCGGGCGGACCTGGCCGCCTCGCTCGTCGTCTTCCTGGTCGCCTTGCCGCTCTGCGTCGGCGTGGCCGTCGCCTCCGGCGCCCCGGCCGAACTCGGCCTGCTCACCGGCATCGTCGGCGGTCTGCTCACCGGGCTGCTGCCGGGCAGCAGCCTCCAGGTGTCCGGCCCCGCGGCGGGGCTGACCGTCCTGGTGTTCGCCGCCGTGCAGGAGCACGGGCTCGCCACTCTCGGCGTGATCACCGCCGCTGCCGGACTTCTCCAGATCGCCATGGGCGCCCTGCGGCTCGGGCGGCTCTTCCGCGCGATCTCCGTCGCGGTCGTCCAGGGCATGCTGGCGGGCATAGGCCTCGTGCTGATCGCCGGTCAGCTCTACGCGCTGGCCGACATCAAGGCCCCCCGGAGCGGGCTCGACAAGCTCGCCGGCCTGCCGCGCCTGCTCGCCGACACCGCGGCTTCGCCGCAGGCGCTCACCGCGGCCGCCGTCGGCATCGGCACCATAGCCGTCCTGGTGCTCTGGCCCAGGCTGCCCGCCAAGGTCCGCCTGATACCCGCGCCGCTGGCCGCCGTCGCCGCCGCGACCGTGGCCACCGCGCTGTTCGACCTCTCCGTGGCCAAGGTCAAGGTCTCCGGACTGGCCGGGGTGATCGACCTGCCGGGCACCGCGGAACTGTCGGCGCTCGGCAGCGTCGGCGTCCTCGGCACGGTCGTCGCGTTCGCGCTGATCGCCTCCGCCGAGAGCCTGTTCAGCGCCGCCGCGGTTGACCGCCTGCACGACGGCCCGCGTACCCACTACGACCGCGAACTGTTCGCCCAGGGCGTCGGCAACACCGTTTGCGGTGTGCTCGGCGCCCTCCCGATGACCGCCGTCATTGTCCGCAGCGCGGCCAACGTCCAGGCCGGCGCCCGCACCAAGGCCTCCCGCGTGCTGCACGGCCTCTGGCTGCTGCTGTTCGCCGCGCTGTTCCCCGCCGCCCTCTCGGTGATCCCGCTCGCCGCGCTGGCCGGCGTCCTGGTGCACGCCGGGGCCAAACTCGTGCCGGTCAAGGCGCTCGTGCCGCTGTGGCGGGCACACCGCGGAGAGGCCGTGATCCTGGCGGTGACCGCGGGGGCCGTCGTGGTGGCCAACCTCTTCGAGGGCGTGCTGCTCGGCCTGCTGCTCTCCGTCCTGAAGAGCGCCTGGGACACCTCTCACCTGCACGTGGACGTCGAGGAACGCGCCGACGGGACGTTCGGTGTGACGCTGGGCGGCAACGCCACCTTCCTCCGCCTGCCCCGTCTCCTCGACACCCTGGAGCAGTTGCCCGCCGGCCGGATCGTCCACCTGGACCTGACCGGCCTGCGCCACCTCGACCACGCCTGCCGCAGCGCGTTGGAGGACTGGGAGGAGCGCCACAACCGGGGAGGCGAGGCCGCCGTCGTCCGCGCCCCGGCGGCCGTCTGACCGAAGAGCGGCGCTTGCCGGAGCGAGGGGGGCGCGCCGGCAGGCGCGGGTGTCAGGTGCCGCAGCCGACGGCGAGCCGGCGTGGCATCCGCCACTGACAATCGGCCCGCCGCCTGCCAGGCTCCCCGCATGAGTGACGTGATCTTCCGCGAGTACGCGATCTCCAGCGACCCGGCGCGCATCGATGCAGCCCGCGTCCACCACTGGCTCTCCACGGACGCGTACTGGGCGCTCGGCCGCAGCCGCGAGAAGCAGGACGCCGCCATCGCTGGGTCCATCAACTTCGGTGCGTACGAAGGGAGTTCGGGCCGACAGGTCGCGTACGCGCGGGTCGTCACCGACCATGCCACCTTCGCCTGGCTCTGCGATGTGTACGTCGATCCCGCCGTACGCGGCAAGGGGCTCGGCACGGCGCTGGTGGCCGCCGTGCGCGACCACCTGGAGCCGCACGGCCTGCGCCGCATCCTGCTGGCCACGGCGGACGCCCACGGCGTCTACGAGAAGATCGGCTTCCGCACTCTGGAAACCCCGGGCAAGTGGATGGCGCTCGGCTTGCAATAGGCCCCCCATCGCCTCGGCGCGGCGGAGCTGAGGCGGCCGGGTCCTCTTCCGCTTCCGGCCGGCCGGCTCAGACGCAGGCTCTCAGGGCAGCTCGCGTACGACCCGGGCCGGGTTGCCGACCGCGAGCACGTTCGGCGGCAGGTCCTTCGTGACGACGGCGCCCGCGCCCACCACCGTGTTCGTGCCGATCGTCACCCCGGGGCACACGATCACGCCGCCGCCCAGCCACACGTTGTCCCCGATGCTCACGGGCAGGGCCCTCTCCCAGCCCGCCCGCCGCCGCTCGGCGTCCAACTCGTGGGCAGGGGTGAGGAGTTGGACGTTCGGACCGATCTGGACATCGGCGCCGACGGTGATCCGGCCGGTGTCGAGGAAGACACCGCCGAAGTTCACGAACGTGCCGGCGCCGATGCTGATGTTGTAGCCGAAGTCGCACTGAAAGGGGGCTCTGATGCGTACGGACCCGCCGACCGAGCCCAGCAGCTCCGCGAGGATCTTGTGCCGGTCGGCGGACGGGGCGGTGGTGGCCGCGTTGTAGGCGGCGCAGAGCGCGACGCGGCGCTCGGTGTCGGCGCGGAGTTCGGGGTCGTCCGGGATGTACCACTCACCGGCCAGCATCAGCCGCTTGTTCTCACCCACGGGGTGTCCTCCCAGCTCGGTTGCCCGGAACCGGAACCGTACGACATCCGCCGGGAGGGCCGAGGGTGCGGGGCACGCGGAAGAAATATCGGCGCGTGTCCGTGTTCCGTGTCGATCCGGCCCGTCCCCGTTCGTATAGATGGTGAAGGCCGCCCCGCCGGGGCGCCACCGTCCGAGGAGAACGTGATGACGAACGCGCGGTACTACCTGCTCAGCGTGGTCCAGCCGGCCGAGGGAACGCCGCCCGCGCCCGACGAGATGGCGCGGATCACGGCGAACCTGGACGTCTTCCACCAGGAGCTGAAGGACGCCGGGGCCTGGGTCTTCGCCGGGGGACTCGCCGCTCCCGGCACCGCCACGGTCCTCCGCGCGAAGGGCAGCGACGTGCTCACCACCGATGGCCCGTACATCGAGAGCAAGGAGTACCTCGGCGGGCTGTGCATCGTGAAGGCGCCGGACCTCGACGCCGCCCTGGAATGGGGCCGCAAGGCGCTGCACGCGACGACGCTGCCCATCGAGGTGCGGCCGTTCCACGGCGAAGTCGAAGAGTGATGCGGGACGAGTGATGCGAGAAGAGTCCGACGGTTCGGGAGGCCGCCCGGGGGGCGCCGCGATCGAGCGGGCCTTCCGGGCGGAGTACGGCCGCGCGGTGGCCGTACTGGTCCGCGTCCTCGGGGACATCGACCTCGCGGAGGAGGCGGTGCAGGACGCGTTCGCGACGGCGGTGGCCCGGTGGCCGAAGGACGGGCTGCCGCCGAGTCCGGCCGGCTGGATCATCACCACCGCCCGCAACCGCGCCGTGGACCGCCTGCGCAGGGAGGCGACCCGCGCCGACCGGCAGGCCGAGGCCGTCCGGCGGGCCGAGTTGTACGCCGCCGACGAACCCGCCGAGGAGGGCGGAGGCGGTGCGCCTGGGCCGCCTGCTCGTCGAGCTCATGCCGGACGAGCCGGAGGCCCTCGGTCTGCTCGCGCTCATGCTGCTCACCGAGTCGCGCCGGGCCGCCCGCGCGACCCCGGCCGGAGAACGCGGTCCGGAAGAGGGCCTTTCGCTGTGCGGGCGCGCGTGCCGCTCAAGCCGGTGCCTGGGTGTCTGGCGGTGGCGGTCAAGCCGGTGCCTCGACCGCCGGGTCCACCCCGACGGGCTCGTGCACGACGCGGCGGCGCCGGGCCATCCCGAGCAGCGGGTTGGCGACGCCCCACGCCGCGCCCTTGCAGATCAGCTCCTTGTAGAAGGCGGCGAGCCGCCCCGTAAGGGCCGCCCGCACGGCGCGGTCGTCGGCGGTGACGTACTGGATCAGGCCCTCCTCGCGGCCCAGCGAGATGCATTGGTTGAAGTAGCGCAGCGGCATGTTCGGGAGCTTTCCGCCGGTCAGGCGTGCCGCGATGGCGTCGGCGGCCTGCCATGCCATGGGGGTGCCCGAGGCGCACGACATCCGCAGCGGCTTGTCGCCGGGGCCCATCGCCATGGCCGCGTCGCCGATGGCGTACACCTGCGGGTGCGAGACCGAGCGCATGGTGGCATCGACGACGATCTGGCCCGTCCCGGTGACCTCCAGGGTGGTGGCCCGCGCGATCGGGTGGACGGCGAATCCGGTGGTCCACACGGTGACCGCGGCCGGAAACGTACCGTCGGCGGTGATGACCCGGTCTGCCTCGACGCCGGTCACGGCGGTGTGCTCGTGCACGGTGATGCCGAGCCCGCCGAAGACCTTCCGCAGGTGACGGCGGCCCTTGGGCGAGAGCCAGTCGCCGAGGCCGCCGCGGGCGGCGAGGGCGACATCGAGGTCGGGGCGGGCCTCGGCGATCTCGGTCGCCGCCTCAATCCCGGTCAGGCCTCCGCCGACGACGACCACGGACTGCCCGGCGTCCAGGCCGGCCAGGCGCTCGCGCAGCCGCAGCGCCCCGGGGCGGCTCGCGATCTGATGGGCGTGCTCGGCGGCACCGGGAACACCCTGGTCGTTCCACTCGCTGCCGAGGGCGTACACGAGGGTGTCGTACGACAGCTCCTCGGCACCGTCGGCGGCGGTGACGGCGACGGTCCTGCGGTCGGCATCGACCGCGGTGACCTGCGCGAGCTTCACTTCGACGCCGGTTCCCGCGAACATCTCGGCGAAAGGCCGGGGCCTGAGGTACTGGCCGGCCGCGAGCTGGTGCAACCGGACGCGCTCGACGAAGTCGGGCTCGGCGTTGACGAGAGTGACGGCGACCTCTTCGCGGTACAGCCGCCTGGCGAGGCGCCCGGCGGCGATGGCTCCGCTGTATCCGGCTCCGAGGACGATGATGCGGTGCTGCATATCCCTGCTCCTGTCTCGCGCGGTTTCACCCCTTGAACCGGGCAGGCCGCCGTTTCCTGACAGGAGTGGTATGTGAAGCGGGTCACACGCGCATCGGGTGAAGGGGGGAGAAGCAGAAGAGGCTGAGAATCAGAAGGCGTTGAACAGGGGCTCCCCGTGTTCGGTCGCCGTCCACAGCTCGGTGGCGCGTTGGAGCTTGTCGGGGTTGACCTGGTTGCGGACGGCCGCGATGCCCTCGTCGGTGACTTCCAGGCACATGATGCCGACGACCCGGCGGTCGACGACCATCACCGCGGCGGGGCCGCCGTTGGCGGTCGTGGCGTACACCTCGGCCGTCCCGCCGATCAGGGCACGCTTGGCCTTGCCGGGCTTGAACAGGCCCCGCAGGAACTTCGCGACCGCGAGAGCACCCTCGAACGCCTTCGCGCGGGCCGGGACCTTCCCGCCGCCGTCGCCGACCGAGATGGCGTCCTGCGTGAGCAGCCGCACGAGCGGCTCGGTCCGGCCGCTGGTGGCGGCCGCGAGGAACTCGTCGACGATCCGCCGCGCGGCCCCCTCGTCGATCTCGGTACGAGCCTTGCCCTCCGCGATGTGCTTCTTGGCGCGGTGGAAGATCTGCTGGCCGGCCGCCTCGCCGATGTCGAGGATCTCGGCGATCTCCCGGTGCGAGTAGGCGAACGCCTCCCGCAGGACGTACACCGCCCGCTCGTTGGGGGAGAGGCGCTCCAGCAGAGTGAGGACCGCGTACGAGACCGACTCGCGCTGCTCGGCGGTGTCGGCGGGCCCGAGCATCGGGTCCCCTTCGAGCAGCGGCTCGGGAAGCCACTGACCCACATAGGTCTCGCGCCGCGCGCGGGCCGAGGTGAGCTGGTTGAGGCACAGATTGGTGAGCACCTTGGTCAGCCAGGCCTCGGGGACCTCGATGTGCTCGACCCCGGAGGCCTGCCACCGCAGAAACGTCTCCTGCACGGCATCCTCGGCCTCGCTCGCGGAGCCGAGCAGCCGGTAGGCGAGGGCCTCCAGGCGGGGCCTCGAAGCCTCGAACCGGTCGACGTCACTCATGGTCAGGGCCATGGCCGGGATCCTAGCTGGCGTGCCTCGGCGTGACGTGGCGGGCGTCGGGTCGGCGGGCTCCGCGCAGTATGCGCCGCAGGCGGTGTGCGGGCGACCGCCCGCGGGGCGGCCTCAGTCCATCAACTCCGGCGCGAAGTAGTCCCGTAGCCGAGCGATCTTCCCGTCGCGGATGCGGAAGATCTGCACGAGCGAGACGGTCGCGTCGGCTCCACCCTCGCGTCCGGCTCCGCCTCCGTCCCTGTCCCCGTCCCCGTCGAAGACGGTGTCGATCTCGGCGATGAACACGTCGGGGTCGGCGGTGGTGTGCAGCGTGTATCCGGACTTCTCAAGGTTCGGGGTGCGGCCGCCCTTCCCCTGGCGCTCGTAGTACGCCGCCATCGTGCGACGGATCTCCTCGCGGCCCACCAACCTGCGGGGGAAGGCGGCTCCGGCAGGCATGAGCGGCGCTTCGAAGACGCCGTCCGCGGTGAAGAGCTCGGCAAAGGCATCGGCGTTCCGGGTCATGGCACCGGCGTAGACGCAACTCTGGAAGATCTCTTGCGGTGTTCGGGACACGGTGAACTCCCTCGGCTCGGGCACGGAAGGCCACATCATCACGGGTGCCGCTCCCGGGGAGGTGAATTCCGGGAACGATCACGTTTCCGTGGTCCAACTGCCTTGCTGAATAGGTCAGTCGGGGCACCGCGGCACTCAAGGGGCGGCTGAGGCGCGCGGACCTCAGCGTCGGCAGGCGGTCGCGTTGGCCCCCGCTGCGGGGAGAGTGCGGAACAGCTCGCGTACGAGGGCAAGTTGGGCGCTGCGGACATCGATCCCGTGGCGCAGCCGGATGCCGCCCTCGCTCTGCTCGATGAGCGGGCTGGTGTGGCGCAGTGGGCGCGCCCTCTCGTGGCCGGAATTCGCGCCGCGTCGGCCGCCGACCCGGAGCTGCGGACGGCGCACCTCGCTCAAGGAGCCGGCTGGTGCCATCGCGGTGGCCAGGTCTGGTCGTGCGAGAGGGCGACACCTGGAATTCCCAGGCTGTGCCGCGCATGCCGGTGGTATTCGTCGCGGGCCTCCCGGTACTGCGAGAAGGCGGTCGACCAGTCCTGCGGTGAGGCGCCCTCGTCCGCGGACAGGGCCACGAGATGCCAGACGCGGTGGTTCAGGGCGCGGATCGCCGTCAGCGTGTCCGAGTCGGTGAGCAGGCGGACTCCTTCCAGAAGGGAGCTGCGCCGTTCCTCGGCGTCCTGGAGGAGAGCCAGGTTGGCTTCCGTCGGCTGAAGCGGCTTCGCGTCGGGAGTCAGGCCCCTGTGTGCGGCAAGGCGGTGCGCCAGGGTCACGATCGCCTTGATCGCTTGCGCGTAGTCGGCGTAGGCGATGAGGCGCCGCTCGTCCCAGCGTGCCGCCGTCTGGCGCTGCCAGCGCGTGCGTTCGGCGAGTGCGCTCACCGCGTACGAGGCCGCCGCACCGACCAACACGCCTATCAGCGCCGGTAGTTGAATGCCATCTGCCACTCGTTCATCCCGCCTGTGTCGGAGCCCGCTGAACAGGCTCAGTGTTGTTTCGCTGGAGCGCCCGGACGAGCGGGCGTTGGCAACTCCGGTTCCGTATGCGCTGAGCCCGTACGCAGGCAGGTTGCGACCCTGGCCCCGGGGCGCCGGCCGGGCGCAGAAACTCGTGGCCCTCCGGGGTGTCCAGGCACCTCCACGGGACGTCACCCGGGCCGACGTGGACGGGCGTCGTATCCGAGCGCTCCCGCCCAGAACCGGCCGACCGCCGAGTCATCCAGAGCCCCTACGTTCACCTGAACGGGTCGCAGCGCCATGCCGGTGACCCTATGCACTCGGCAACGACATCTGGTAGATCTCGCCGCCAAGGAATGATCAACTCGCTCTCAGCAGTGGCCTCATGGCGCGGAGCAGTGCCGCCGAGGAGCGTTTGGCCCTACCGTTACGGGCAGGGGTCGGCAGTCGGTGGGGGCGTTCATGGGCGGAAGCGAGTGGGCCGGAGAGAACGTATCCGCCTGGGCTTGGGGCTGGGACGCGCTGGTCGCCCTCGGCACACTGCTGCTCGCCGCGGGCACAGGCATCCTCGCCCTGTTCACGGCCCGCCTCGCCACCCGTACCAGCGAGCTCGCCCAGGAGAGCGCGGCCGATCTTCGGGCCCAGTGGCGCCCGTTCCTGCTCCCGGCCGGGGACGTGGACTCGTATCAGCACGGCTCGACGCCGGCCACCCAGCCCCGCCCCCCAAGTGCGGCCTGGGATCCGGGTGTCACCTACAGCGACGGGAACAGGGAGACCAGGGAGTTCTCTGTCCGGATCCGCAACGCGGGCCGTGGCCCCGCCCTGCACGTGCGCGCCCAACTGGAACTTGCCGGCGTCACCGGGAGCTTCAGCCCACAGAGCCGGGCGCTGGGGGCCCTGAGTACAGGTGACGTACAGGTACTGAGCTTCCGCATCCCGCAGTTCGAGGAGTCGGCGCAGCTCCTCCTCGATTACCGGGACTTGGCAGACGTTCCCTATGCGACCTCGTGCACCATCACGGTGGATCACAACCCGCCGCGTTTCTACGACGTACGCACCTGGGAGAACCACTCAGTAACGACCCTGGGTGACGCGGGCTATCCGCAGCCCGGGCTGCGTGATGTGTCCCCGCACGGCGCCTCAGCCGATGAACCGCACGTCCGGGTGGAGCGGTGAGGGGCCGTACAGGAGCGGCTGGTGGCGGCCGCGTAGATGCTGGTCGAAGAAGGCGGTGAGGTAGGCCCGTCGGCTCGCGGTGAACCGCGCCGGGTCCGACGGTACCGGTCATCCGGGACGGCAGCCCCTGCGGGAGTGTGAGCCGCTCGGCGAGGCCCGGGAGGAGCGTCTGGTAGTCGGTGAAGGAGTTGTGCTCGGCCGCCTCCGTCCACAGATCGCGCTTCCAGGCGGTGGAGTTCCGCCACATCGCCCGCCAGGACGGGGATGGGTGTGGCAGCCTGCCGGACGGGACGTCGAGCCACGCCCCCATCTGCAGGAATGGCCGGTCCAGCCCGGTGCGGGCGACCGGCAGCAGCAGTTCGGGGTCGGCCCAGTCGTAGCCGAGCGGCCCGTCGAGGTTGACCCGGGCGCGGATGCGGCGGTCCACGCGCATCGCCTCGGCGGTCGTCATCCCGCCGAGCGAATGCCCGAACATGCCGGTGCGCGCGAGGTCCAGGGCCTCCCCGAGACCGCGTGGCAGCGGCCGGTTCCCGGCGTCGGGGTTACCGCCACGGGCGAGCACGGCGAGCTGGTCGAGGACGAACGGAATGTCGGCGACCCTGACCTCCAGCGCCGCCCTGGACCGGTCGGCCACCGCCTTGATGGCGCCGAGCCCGGGCGCGGGCCCGATGACGCGGCCGTCCGGAAACCCGACCGCGTGCGCCTCGTGGACGGGGTCGACAGTGACCACCACATAGCCGTGGCTCGCCAGCTCCTCCACGGCGGTGGTGTCGAGCGTGCGCTCGTTGTACATGCCCGGCGAGTACAGCACCACGGGCCGCCGCACGGCCCTGGACGCCGCGGCCACTCCAACGCAGGCGTGGGTACCGAATCCGGCCCAGTCGATCGCCCCCGGGGCGACCTCTAGGATCTTCGCCGCGCCCGCCCCGAAGAGCGCGGCCGCGCCCGCACGCATGTAGGAGGCCCGAGACCCGTCTTCCGCCTTCCGCCCCGGCGCGGTCGGCCGGATACCAGACGCTCACCAGGAGCTCCCGAGCCGCGTCGCCCGCCCACCAGGGGCCACGGCGTGTCCGGTGACGCGATCCTGGTCGCGCCCCCGGCCCGGGTCCATGGGGGGCAGCCGGCTGGTGTCCGGCGCCCAACAGACCTGGGCGGCGTGAAGTCGGCGGCCCCGGCCTCCGCGGCCCTGGCCCACTGTGACTGAGCAGCCGATCTGGCCCTTTAGCGCTTGGGTTGGCCCGGCTGAGCGTTGTGGTTGGCCCGCAGGGTAGCGACCACGCCGCTGCACTGCGCGGTCTTCGTACAAAGCCATACATAAGGCAGGGCGGCCGCACTGTGCTGGAGACATGAAGGTTTCCGTCTGTACGCCGGACATCGATCCCTGCCCGGTGTGGTCGCATAGTTGTTCTCTGGAGGATCTCGCCGCCCCGTACGCCATCGATCCAGCAGTGGGGACGGGGCTGGATCTGGGGCCGGGCTGGACCCGGCGGTGGACGGCGCGGTGGAAGACCGAGCGGGCAGAGGTGATCTGCCCGGTCCGGGAGCTCGCCGGTGTCCCAGCGATCGCCTCGGTGCCGGTACGTGGGTTTGCCTGGCGGGCGGGGCAGCGGCATCGTCCTGGGCTGCAGTACTTGCTGGCCACGGGACGGATGCATGGTTTCGAGAGCCTGGCCGAGCGGAATCTGCTGCTCGCCCTGGACTTCATCGGCACCTTGACGGAGGTGTTGTCGCAGCCGTTCAAGCTGACGTTCACCACCGCTGCGGGAAACGAGGACCACACCCCGGATTTCCTGGTGCTCCTGCCCGAGACGGCTCTGCTGATCGACGTCCGGCCCGCACATCTGGTCAAGAACAAGGACCTGGTGAAGTTCGCCGCGACGGAGCAGGCGGCTGCTGCGGTGGGATGGCACTACTTGGTGGCGGCCGGCTGGCGCCGCCAGGTGCTGACCGGTCTTAACGCGCTGTCCGCCCGGCGGCGTCCGATGTCCGACCGGCTCGGCCTGCAGGGTGAACTCCTGGACCTGGTCCGGGAACACCCGCGGCGGTTCGGCGAGCTGGTGGAGGAGACCTCGTTGCCGGCGGTGGCCCGCGCGCATGCCGTTCACCTGCTCTGGCACGGCCGTCTGGCGATGGATCTGGCGCTGCCGCTGGACGATGCCGCGTGGATCTACCCGGTGGGGAGGCCGTGATGGACGGCGGGCAGCAACGGCCTCGGAGTGAGGATCTTGAAGAGCACAATCTGACCCGGGCCCGGATCAGGATGGAGCATCTGCTGGAGGCCGAGACGGGCTACCGCAGCGGCAGCCCTGCATGGGCCCGGCCGGATGAACCCAGGCCCGGCTACGACCCGGAGCGGACCACACTGACCGAGCGCCGACGGGCGAAGGCGGCCGAGTTGAAGGATCTCGACCGCCAGGAGGCCAAGCATCTGGGGCTGGAGTGGATCAGTGAACGCACGCTGAAACGCATGGCCGCCCAGTACGACGAGCACGGGGTGATGGGCCTGGCGGACGGGAGGTGGATGCCGCCGCTTCGGGGCCGCTGGTCCATCAGCGAGGAGGTCGCCGAGGCGATCCGGGCCGTTCACGCTGAGTCGTTGCACCGCTCGAAGGTAAGCATGAAGACGAAGGAGCGGATGATCCACCAGTACGTGCGGGAGAAGTTCGAGGCCGAGGGCGCCGCGGTGGATGTTCCGCACTACACGACGCTGGCGAAGGTCTGGAAGGAGTGGTTCGGCTCCGAGAGGGCCCGGCAGCGCTACATCCGCTCCGCTGCCGCGGTGGAGACGGGGAAGACGAAGGTGGTGATCCTCCGGCCGGGACAGGTCGTTGCGCTCGACACCACACCACTTCCGGTGAAAGTCCTCGACGATGTCTTCGGCGAACCGATCTCCGTCCATCTCACTCTTGCCCTGGACGCCTATTCGCATTCCCTGGTCGCCTTCCGTCTCACCCCAGTGTCGGACTCCTCGGTGGAGGTGGCGATGCTGCTGCGGGATGTGTTGCTGCCGCTGCCGATGCGCCCGGACTGGGGCGAGGAGTTGGAGTGGCCCTACCCCGGTGTCCCGGCCGCGCTGGTGGCCGAGTTCGCCGGATATCAGGTGGCCGGGCTGCCATTCTTCGCGCCGGAGACGGTGACCAGCGATCACGGCAGCGTCTACAAGAACCATCAAATCGTCCAGGTCGCACGCACGTTGAAGATGGAACTGCTACCTGCTCGCGCCATGCGGCCTCAGGACAAGGCCGCCTGCGAACGTGCATTCGCGGGAATCCAGTCGCTGCTGCTGGAACTACTGCTCGGCTACCGGGGCGTCGACGTTGCTGATCGCGGAGTGGACCCTGAAGGGGACGCGGTCTGGACGCTGGCGGAAATGGAGCACCTATTGGCAACCTGGGTTGTCGCAGTGTGGCAAAACCGGAGACTTGATCAGTACTCGCCTGCTTGGGACCCTGGCGGGCGACACAGTCCGAACACACTCTTCGCCGCCGCTGCTGCCCGCGACGGGATCAGTCTGGAGATCCCTGAGCCGAGTCTCTACTACGAGCTTCTGCCCACACACTTCGTGAAGATCGACCGCCGTCGCGGGGTGAAGATCGGCGGACTCTGGTACGGCGGCACCGACCCGATTCTGGATCCCTATCGCGGCCAGCGCTCCGGCCGCAGCGGACGGCACGAGGGCAAGTGGGCTATCAGTCGCGATCCGAGGGATTGCCGCGAGGTCTACTTCGAGGACCCCGAGCACCCGGGGCTCTGGCATGCCCTTAGCTGGAACGGCCTGCCGCCCGGAGACGACGTCCCGGCCTTCTCCGATACCCGCGTACGCGAAGTGCTGCGCGAAGCGGCCCGCGCTGGCCTCAAGCCGCGCGGCGATGGTGAACTGCTGCCCGTGCTGCTGAAGTTGGTGGCCGCACGCACGCCGGTTACGGCATGGCCCACTCAGATGACCGCCCAGCAGAAGAGCGAACGGGCCCGTGAGCTGGCACGAGCCCGCGCTGCCGCGTCCGACCGGGCGTCGGTCCCGTTGAGCACTCTTCCTCCTCCCGCCCCACCATTTGAGCTGGCCGCCGCCACTCGGCGAGCCGTTACTGCAGACCGGCAGCGGCGCCGCGAGGCCGCTGTCTCGCAGCCGTCGACGGCGCCGCCTCTGCTGGGTGAGTCCCTGCGGGCCCGCAGCCTGTTCCTGCTACCCGACGAGGACGTCGACCAGGCCGATGAGCCGGGGTCGGGGACCACATGAGTCCTCTGGGTGACGGAGCTTCTGTCCCGTTCGTCCTGCCGGGGTCTCCGCCGATGCGGGATACGGTCGACGGCTGGGAGCGCTGGCGCAGCACCCGCCACGACTTCGTGCCCGCACCTCGGCTGAGTCCGGCTGAATGGCGACTGCTGAGCCCGAGGAAGAAGACGCTGCACGACCTGCACCGCGCGGCTACGCACGCCAATCTCCCCCTGCTGCAGACCCCGATGACCAAATCCGTCACCAAGCTGCTGCACGGACGGGTCATGACCAATGCGCTCAAACACAAGCCGACCACCCGGGCCGGAGTCATGGTCACGGGCGGGGGATACCAGGGCAAGACAGAGACGGGATGCGAGATCCTGGCGACGTTCGAGGACACCTGGCTGGAACTGCGGCGCCACCTCAATCCGGATGCCGTTGCCGGAGCCCGCGACCTGCACATTCCTGTCGCCTACGTGCAAACCCCGGTGACGGCGAAGCCGAAGAGCCTTTGCAAGGCCATCCTGAACTTCTACGGCGCCCCGATCCACCCGCGCATGGACCTTCCCGAGCTGATCCGGCAGGTCGCTGCTTCCTTGCACGACCATGGAACGAGGGCGCTTCTACTGGACGACATTACGAGACTCCGACTTCATCGAGCCGACGATCAGGACACGCTCGACCTGATCCGGGCTTTCATGAGCATGCACGTCACCCTCGTCCTCATCGGAGTGGACATCCCCGGCTCGGGCCTGCTCCGAGAAGGCCGGCATGATCCCCACACAGGCCAGGTGATCTTCCCTTCCTCCCGGCAGGCCAAGGTTCACGGACTAGAGGCGACACAGACAGAGCGGCGCTTTGACCTCGTTGAACTTGATCATTTCCGCTACGACACCGACGAACAGATCACCGCCTGGATCGACCACCTCACCGGCATCGAAGCCCAGATCAGACTTATGGATGCTCCCTCGGGCATGCTTACCGAGGGACGCATGCCCGAGTACCTCTTCGAGCGCACCAACGGCGTGGTCGGCCTGCTGGAACGGCTGATCGAGGACGGCTGCCAGGAAGCCATCGATTCGACTGAGGAATGTTTGACCGAGTCCCTTCTCGAAGGCATCGCCATCACCGTCGATGGGGACAGTGCCCGCGATCCCGAAGCTGGAGAAATCCCCGCTGTTCCGTCGATCAAGAGCGGACCTGCCGTCGACTCTCGCTCGGACAAACGTAAGCGCCCCAGAAATACCGTGCTCGACGATCACGGCCCGGCGGCCGCGAACACCGGAAGTTGAATACGCCGGTGCCTTGCCTTCCCCGGAGCCTTGATCCGTTGCCTGAAGAGTCTCTGCCCGGTTACTTGTTGAGGCTGTCTTTCCGGCTCGACCTGGCCCCCGGCGAGCTCGGGCGCGCCATTGGGCTGGTGTCCGCCAGCGGCGGCTATCTCCCCCGCCGACTCGTTCTGGATTTGCCCGGTCTGTCAATCAAGGAGTTCACCCAAGCTACCCGGCTGTCCCGCGATGAGGCCAGGCTCCTAACTCTGAGCACGTGGCGTCGCAACTATCCCCCGATCCAGCGCTGGCTGCCGCCGCTGCACGGCCAATCCCCACAGATCGACAAATGGATTCTGGGGGGACTCGATCGATACTGTCCCCAGTGCCTGGCTGGCGACGACAGCCCAATCCAGCGCGAATACGGCGGTCCCTGGAAGAAGGAATGGCACCTTGGAATCGGCTTCGCCTGTCCACAGCACGAGTGCTTTCTCGGCCACCACTGTCCGCGGGGCGGGCAGCCACCGGACTACGACCGAGCACCAAGGCTGATCCCCTTCGAAGGCTTTCGCGGCCTCCACCCCACCGCATGCCGCTATCCGTTACCCGCTACCGCGCGAAGACTCAGACGACCTCCTTGCAGGGCCCCGCTCGACCAGGCTCCGGCCCCTGCCGTGCGTCCTACCCCCCGACTGCTGGCATTGCAACATCATCTTCTCAGCCTCCTCAAAACCCGTGACGCCGATGACGAAGTTCGCGAGTACTTCAGCGACCTGCATCTACTCGCCGCATTGATCACTATCTCGTGGCCCGATAGCAGGCGCCGAATCGCCTCCATATTCGCCCCGGTTGTCGACATCGAGGCCGATGCCCGAAGGGTCCTTGGTGGCATCCGAGTCCACGACGCTTCTCCCGTCGACCCCATTGCCTGCGGTGCGATTCTCGACGCTGCCCACTCCTTGCTACAGATCGACAGTCTTCGTGATGCCCTCGCCGAATTCTTCGATTCGACCTTTGCCGGCACCCCGGCTCGCGCGGGATGGGCCCAGATCTTTACCAAGTACGAAAAATCCTGCTCACAGCATTTGCGTAGTGCCGCAGCACCCCTTATCCGCACCTACTCCCCCTCTCCCGGGTGGACTGCCCCCCGCTCTATCGGCTACAGGGCCGAAAACATTCCAGCCCATCTGGAGCCGGACTGGTATGCCCGCCACTTCCAGAAACTCGACGGCCCAACCGACCACAAGATCCTCCGACGGATCGCAGCCATCCAACTCGTCCAGTGGACCACTCAAGCGTCAATCTCCGAAGCCGCCCGCTACCTCGGCGTCGAAGCCGAGCAGGCTCTCTGCACCGAAAACAACACTCACATCTGGATGAAATCCACCCGCGAAGTGCAGGACTTTAAAATCGCCCTCAGCGGCCTCGCCGCAGAACTCAGCAGCCAGGCCGACGGACTCATCAACTATCAGTACCGCCGAGAAGCCCTCCGTGGCTGGTCCCTTGCCCCCAGGACCTGGCAGGAACTGACCAGCCGACTGGAGCCTCCGCACGGCAAGCAACCCGTCCTCGACGACCGCAAGCGCCAGGACGCGTCCGTGTTCATCTGGGTCCTCGTCACGCGTGGTGAGCACCTGTTCGCCCCTCGCCCCATCGAGGCCGAGCAACCGCTGGACATCCAGCAGGACTGGGCACGGCGCCGGAACACCACATGGTTCCAACTCACCCGCCCGGATCCGATGCGTCACTACGCTGACCTGCGGAAGGCACTCACCGATTACGCTCGCCAGCTTGCCGCAGACATCGAAGCCCGGACCGTTCCCACTCGGGAGACCAGGACCGAGCGGGCCAACATCAACGCTCAGCCGGGCCAACTCAAGCGCTAAAGGGCCAGATCGGCTGCTCAGTCACACCCACCCACCACCACCCCGAGCAACTCTTTGCATAAAACTGCATGACTGCGTATAGTCATGCCATCACCGAGGAGGAATCGATGGCGGCGGTACGTGCGGCAGTGGCAGGGGCCAGTGGGTATGCGGGCGGGGAGCTGCTCCGGCTGCTGCTCGGGCATCCCGGGGTCGAGATCGGGGCGCTGACCGCGAACTCCAACGCCGGGCAGCTGCTCGGTTCGCTTCAGCCGCATCTCGTTCCGCTGGCCGGGCGCACCCTTGAGCCGACTACTGCCGAGGTGCTCGCCGGGCACGATGTCGTGTTTCTGGCGCTGCCGCACGGGCAGTCCGCGGCCGTGGCCGAGCAGCTCGGGCCGGATGTCCTCGTCGTCGACATGGGGGCCGACTTCCGGCTCCGGGACGCCGCGGACTGGGAGAGGTTCTACGGCTCGGCGCACGCCGGATCCTGGCCGTACGGGCTGCCCGAACTCCCGGGTGCACGCGCCGAGTTGAGGTCCACGCGGCGGATCGCCGTGCCCGGCTGCTACCCGACCGCCGTCTCCCTCGCGCTCTTCCCCGCGTACCAGAACGGTCTCGTGGAGAGCGACGCCGTGATCGTCGCCGCCACCGGCACCTCCGGCGCGGGCAAGGCGCTCAAGCCGCACCTCCTCGGCAGCGAGGTCATGGGCTCGATGTCCCCGTACGGGGTCGGCGGCGGGCACCGGCACACCCCCGAGATGATCCAGAACCTGAGCGCCGTGGCCGGCGAGGACGTCACCGTGTCCTTCACGCCCACCCTCGCGCCCATGTCCCGCGGCATCCTCGCCACCTGTTCCGCGAAGGCGAAGGACGGCGTGAGCGCCGAGAGCGTACGGGCCGCGTACGAGAAGGCCTTCGCGGACGAGCCGTTCGTGCACCTGCTCCCCGCGGGGCAGTGGCCGGCCACCGCCTCCGTGTACGGGTCCAACTCCGTTCAGGTGCAGGTGGCTTACGACGAGAGCGCCGGGCGCGTCATCGCCATCAGCGCCATCGACAACCTCACGAAGGGCACCGCCGGCGGCGCGGTGCAGAGCATGAACATCGCCCTCGGACTCGACGAGTCCACCGGCCTTTCCACGATTGGAGTTGCGCCGTGAGCGTGACCGCAGCGCAGGGATTCACGGCGGCGGGCATCGCCGCCGGGATCAAGCAGAACGGCAACCCGGACCTGGCCCTCGTGGTCAACACCGGGCCCCGCCGCGCCGCCGCGGGCGTCTTCACCTCCAACCGCGTCAAGGCCGCCCCGGTCCTGTGGTCCGAGCAGGTCCTCAAGGGCGGCGAGGTGAGCGCCGTCATCCTCAACTCCGGTGGCGCCAACGCCTGTACGGGCCCCAAAGGCTTCCAGGACACCCACGCCACCGCCGAGAAGGTCGCCGAGGTGCTCGACGGGCACAGCGCGGGCGAGGTCGCCGTCGCGTCCACCGGGCTCATCGGCGTGCTGCTCCCGATGGACAAGCTCCTGCCCGGCATCGAGCGGGCGGCCGCCGAACTCTCCCCGCACGGCGGCGAAAAGGCCGCCATCGCCATCAAGACCACCGACACCGTGCACAAGACCAGCGTGGTCACCAAGGACGGCTGGACCGTCGGCGGCATGGCCAAGGGTGCCGGCATGCTCGCCCCCGGGCTCGCCACCATGCTGGTCGTGCTCACCACCGACGCCGACCTCGACGCCGCCACGCTCGACAAGGCGCTGCGCGACGCGACGCGGCAGACCTTCGACCGGGTCGACTCCGACGGTTGCATGTCCACCAATGACACCGTGCTGCTGCTCGCCTCCGGTGCTTCTCAAATCACCCCGGAATACGGTGAGTTCGCCGAGGCCGTACGGACCGTCTGCGACGATCTCGCGCGCCAGCTCATCGGTGACGCCGAGGGTGCGTCCAAGGACATCCGCATCGAGGTGATCAACGCCGCGAGCGAGGACGACGCCGTCGAGGTCGGGCGGTCCATCGCGCGGAACAACCTGCTCAAGTGCGCGATCCACGGCGAGGACCCCAACTGGGGCCGGGTGCTTTCCGCGATCGGCACGACGAAGGCCGCTTTTGACCCGGACCGGCTGAACGTCGCCATCAACGACGTCTGGGTCTGCAGGAACGGCTCGGTCGGCGAGGACCGCGACCTCGTCGACATGCGCTACCGGGAGGTCAGGATCACCGCCGACCTCTCCGCCGGCACCACCGAGCCCGTCGTCATCTGGGCCAACGACCTCACCGCCGACTACGTCCACGAGAACAGCGCGTACAGCTCATGAGCACTCGCAAACACACCGCACTGCCCAAGGCGCAGATCCTCATCGAGGCGCTGCCCTGGCTGACCCGGCACCACGGCAAGACCGTCGTGATCAAGTTCGGCGGCAACGCCATGGTCGACGAGGAGCTGAAAGCCGCCTTCGCCCAGGACGTGGTGTTCCTGCGGCAGTCCGGCCTCAAGCCGGTCGTCGTGCACGGCGGCGGACCGCAGATCAGCGCCCAGCTCGACAAGCAGGGCCTGGTCAGCGAGTTCAAGGCGGGCCTCAGGGTCACCACGCCCGAGGCCATGGACGTGGTCCGGATGGTGCTCGCGGGGCAGGTGCAGCGCGAGCTCGTCGGGCTGCTCAACCAGCACGGGCCGCTCGCCGTCGGTATGACCGGCGAGGACGCCCACACCATCACCGCCACCCAGCACCGCCCCGAGATCGACGGGGAACTGGTCGACATCGGACGGGTCGGCCAGATCACCGCGATCGACCCGGGCGCCATCCAGGCGCTCCTGGACGACGGCCGCATCCCGGTCATCTCCTCGATCGCCCGCTCCCAGGACGACGGACATGTCTACAACGTCAATGCTGATACGGCGGCTGCGGCACTCGCTGCTGCGCTGGGTGCCGAGACCCTGATGGTCCTCACCGACGTCGAGGGCCTCTACGAGGACTGGCCCAACAGCGACGACGTCATCAGCAAGCTGACGGCCAGTCAGCTGGAGAAGCTGCTGCCCGAGCTCTCCAGCGGCATGGTCCCCAAGATGGAGGGCTGCCTGTTCGCGGTGCGCAACGGGGTCAACACCGCGCGCGTGATCGACGGACGGGTCCAGCACTCGATCCTGCTGGAAATCTTCACCGACGAGGGCATCGGCACCATGGTCGTGCCCGACGGACCACACGCAAGCGACGGACACGGGGGAGCGCGGTGACCAACCAGGAGCTCGCACAGCGCTGGCAGCACGTCATGACGGACAACTACGGCACGCCGAGGCTCTCGCTCGTACGCGGCGCGGGCGCGACGGTCTGGGACGCGGACGGCACCGCGTACACGGACTTCGTGGGCGGCATCGCGGTCAACGCGCTCGGCCACGCCCACCCGGCGGTCGTGCAGGCCGTGACCCGGCAGATCGCCTCGCTCGGCCATGTCTCGAACCTGTTCGTGGCGGAGCCGCCGGTGGCGCTCGCCGAACGCCTCGTCCAGCTCTTCGGCCGGCCCGGACGCGTGTACTTCTGCAATTCGGGTGCCGAGGCCAACGAAGCCGCCTTCAAGATCGGCCGCCTCACCGGGCGCACCCACATGGTCGCCACCGACGGCGGCTTCCACGGCCGGACCATGGGCGCGCTCGCGCTCACCGGCCAGGAGGGCAAGCGGACGCCGTTCCTGCCGCTGCCCGGCGAGGTCACGCACGTGCCGTTCGGGGACGTCGAGGCGCTGCGGGCGGCCGTCACCGAGGAGACCGCCTTCGTCATCATCGAGCCCATCCAGGGCGAGATCGGCGTGGTCGTCCCGCCGGCCGGCTACCTCAAGGCCGCCCGGGAGATCACCCGCGCCACCGGCACGCTGCTCGTCCTGGACGAGGTGCAGACCGGCATCGGGCGGACCGGCACCTGGTTCGAGTACCAGCGGCACGAGGGCGTCGACCCGGACATCGTGACGCTGGCCAAGGGCCTCGGCGGCGGACTGCCCATCGGCGCGACGGTCGCCTTCGGCGCCGCGGCCGAGCTGCTCAAGCCCGGGATGCACGGCACCACCTTCGGCGGGAACCCGGTCGCCTGCGCCGCCGGACTCGCCGTCATCGACACCCTGTCCGCCGACGGGGCGCTCGACCGGGTCAAGCGGACCGGCGAGAAGCTGCGCGGCGGAATCGAGGCGCTTGGGCACCCGTTGGTCTCCCATGTCCGCGGTGCGGGGCTGCTGCTGGGTATCGTGCTCAACGAGCCCCTCGCACCTCAGGTGCAGCTGGCGGCTCAGGACGCCGGCTTCCTGGTCAACGCGCCCGCCCCCGATGTCGTACGGCTCATGCCGCCACTCATCATCGGTGACGCGGAGACGGACGCGTTCCTCCAGGCCCTGCCCGGCGTTCTCGACGCAGTCAACGGGGACGGACGATCCGGAGAATGAGACGACGATGACCGACGAGGCGCAGGACTTCGAGCCGGGCGGCCCCGCCGTACCGCAGACCCGCACCGCCCGCCACCGCCGGATCGTGGACATCCTCAACCGGCAGCCGGTGCGGTCCCAGAGCCAGCTCGCCAAGCTCCTCGCGGACGACGGGCTGAGCGTCACCCAGGCGACGCTCTCCCGCGACCTCGACGAGCTCGGCGCGGTGAAGATCCGCAACACCGGCGGCGAGCTGATCTACGCGGTGCCCAGCGAGGGCGGTTTCCGCACGCCGAAGGCGCCCCTCGGCGAGTCGGCGAAGGAGGAGCGGATGCGCAGGCTGTCCGCGGAACTCCTCATCTCCGCCGAGGCATCCGCCAATCTGGTGGTCCTTCGCACCCCGCCCGGCGCCGCCCAGTTCCTCGCCTCGGCCATCGACCAGGCCGAACTGCACGACATCCTCGGCACCATCGCGGGTGACGACACGCTCATGCTGATCAGTCGCGACCCGTCGGGCGGCCAGGCGCTGGCCGACCACCTGCTGCGCCTCGCGCAGAACGACCACCGCTGACGGGGCCCCAACCGCCGCCCGCGGCAAGGGGGTTCAGTAACGAGTGATCGCGGTCGGCCCGCTCGCCGTGCCGATCGCGATGTGCGGGCGCCGCACGGGTTTCACCCACCTCAGCACCCGGTCCATCGCCTCGGCGGGCACCGACACGCAACCGGCCGTCGCGCCGCGCCCGTTGACGTGCAGAAAGATCCCGGCGCCCCGGCCGCGTACCGGCCGCCCGTAGTTGAAGCCGATGACGAGCGCCCGGGCGTACTGGCTCGCGTACGCGGTCAGATGCTCCGACTCGCTCGCCCGGCAGTCCCGGGGCAGGCCCTCCACCCAGCGGTTGTATCTGCGGGACTCGTTGTCCTGGCACCACCAGGACTGATCCGTCGCGCGCCGGTAGGGATAGTGCATGCCGTGCGGCGCGGGCGCGACGCCGAAGGCGTACGGCAGTGGGAACAGGCCGGTCGGCGTGGTGTCGGTGCCCTGGACCCGCGAGTCGCCCTCCACCAGGCCCTTCGCGCCGAACCTGGCGGGCGCCGAGCCCACGGCCACCCAGTGCCCGCGCCGCCGGTCCCACCAGGTGAGCGTGCCCGTGGTGGCCCCGGCGGAAGGCGCCTCGGCGGTCAGGAGCTGACTGCCGCCCCCGGCGTACGCCAGCCGCTCGGCCAGCGGCCCGGGGTGTGCGGGCACGGCGAGCGGGACCAGCAGGGACGCGATGAGCAGGGCGGCGGTGCGCATGCTCCGGACCGTATGCTCAGCCGCCGCCCCCCGCTGCCCGAACCGGCGCGAGTTGCTCCGTACGCGCGATGAGCGTTGCCCGGCTGCCGCGGGCCGGCGTGGTGCGCGCGTTGACAGAACATACGGTGCACTGCATAGTTATGCCTATCGCCGGGATCGTCGAGATCGCCGACAGGCGCGACTTCACGTGAGTGTGACCCGTTATACGGCCGCCTCCCCGTTCCTCCGCGGCGGGGAGGCGGTGGCACATCCATCCCTTCTGAGGAGCTTGAGCTGTGAGCAGCAACAACGGTGACGTCCGGCTCTGGGGCGCCCGGTTCGCCGACGGTCCCGCCGAGGCGCTGGCGAACCTGTCCGCGTCGGTCCACTTCGACTGGCGGCTCGCCCCGTACGACCTCGCGGGCTCCCGCGCGCACGCCCGCGTGCTCCACAAGGCGGGCCTGCTCACCGCCGACGAGCTCCAGCGGATGATCGTCGGCCTGGACCAGCTCGAAGCCGACGTCGCCGACGGCTCGTTCGTCGGCACCATCGCCGACGAGGACTGCCACACGGCCCTGGAGCGCGGCCTCCTGGAGCGCCTCGGCCCCGAGCTCGGCGGCAAGCTGCGCGCCGGCCGGTCCCGCAACGACCAGATCGCCACGCTCTTCCGGATGTACCTGCGCGACCACGCCCGGACCATCGGCGGCCTGATCGCCGAGCTCCAGGACGCCCTGGTCGGCCTCGCCGAGGCGCACGCGGACGTCGCCATGCCCGGCCGTACGCACCTCCAGCACGCCCAGCCGGTGCTCTTCGCCCATCACATGCTGGCCCACGTCCAGTCGTTGTCCCGGGACGCCGAACGGCTGCGCCAGTGGGACACCCGTACCGCCGTATCGCCTTACGGATCGGGCGCGTTGGCGGGTTCTTCGCTCGGGCTCGACCCGGAGGCGGTCGCCGCCGACCTCGGCTTCGAGCACGGCTCGGTGGGCAACTCGATCGACGGTACGGCCTCGCGGGACTTCGTCGCCGAGTTCGCCTTCATCACCGCGATGATCGGCGTCAACCTGTCGCGGATCGCGGAGGAGATCATCATCTGGAACACGAAGGAGTTCTCCTTCGTGACCCTGCACGACGCCTTCTCGACCGGCTCGTCGATCATGCCGCAGAAGAAGAACCCGGACATCGCCGAGCTGGCGCGGGGCAAGTCCGGCCGCCTCATCGGCAACCTCACCGGCCTGATGGCGACGCTGAAGGCGCTGCCGCTCGCGTACAACCGGGACCTCCAGGAGGACAAGGAGCCGGTCTTCGACTCCTGCGACCAGCTGGAGGTGCTGCTGCCCGCCTTCACCGGGATGATGGCCACGCTCACCGTCAACCGGGAGCGGATGGAGGAACTCGCCCCGGCCGGCTTCTCGCTCGCCACCGACATCGCCGAGTGGTTGGTCAAGCAGGGTGTGCCGTTCCGGGTCGCGCACGAGGTCGCGGGCGGTTGCGTCAAGGAGTGCGAGGCGCACGGAATCGAGCTGGACCAGCTCACCGACGAGCAGTTCGCGAAGATCTCCGAGCATCTGACCCCCGAGGTCCGTACGGTCCTCAACGTCAAGGGCGCGCTCGCCTCCCGCAACGGCCGCGGTGGTACGGCCCCCTCGGCGGTGGCCGCCCAACTCGCCGAGATCAAGGCCGACTTGACGGCCCAGCACGCCTGGGCGGCCGCGAAGAAGTAGGTCCGGCGGGGGCATCCGCACCCATGGCCCGAGTGAGACGTTGGTGTCTCGATCGGGCTATGGTTGTCTCATGACCGTGGATCGAGACCAGGTGCTCCGCACCGCCGCCGCCCTCCTCACCCGCAAGGCCACCGCCACCATGGACGAGGTGGCCCGCGCGGCCGGAATCGGCCGGGCCACCCTCCATCGTCACTTCGCCGGACGGGAGGCCCTGGTCAGAGCCCTCGAAGAGCTCGGCATCCGGGAGCTGGAGGGCGCCCTGGACAAGGCCAGGCTCGACGAGGGCGCCGCCTCGGACGCGCTGCGCCGCATGGTCGCCGAGGTCGAGCCCGTCGCGGGCCTGCTCGCCTTCCTGGTCACCGAG
The DNA here is from genome assembly GCF_053597395.1 of Streptomyces sp. NPDC001415. Taxonomy (NCBI): domain Bacteria; kingdom Bacillati; phylum Actinomycetota; class Actinomycetes; order Kitasatosporales; family Streptomycetaceae; genus Streptomyces; species Streptomyces sp. NPDC001415. The sequence goes on along the minus strand of NZ_JBSFIE010000015.1, from coordinate 15,622 downwards.
AACCAGCTCTTCGAGGGCGAGCAGATGAACGCGGGCTGGGCCCGCATCGACGCCCGCGTCTCCGCGCTCTTCCGGCGCGGCCAGGAGCAGGGCGAGTTCCGCATCGACCTCACCCCGGCCTGGCTCACCGAGGCCCTGTACGGGCTGATCGGCGCGGGCGCCTGGGCCGTGCAGGACGGCCGGGTCGCCGCCAAGGACTTCCAGTACATGATCGCCGAGTTGCTGCTCGGCGGCGTACGGCGGAGCGTGGAGAAGTGACCGCAACCCAATCTCCGGAGCACCACGCCGTCGGCCGGATGGGCCGCTGGCTCGCGCTCGCGGTCCTGGTCCTCGCCGTGTTGCTCGTGGCCGTCGACGCCACCGTGCTCGGCCTCGCCACGCCCTTCCTCAGCGAGGACCTCAAGCCGTCCGGCACCCAGCTGCTGTGGATCGGCGACGTCTACTCGTTCATCATCGCCGGACTCCTCGTCTCCATGGGCAGCCTCGGCGACCGCATCGGCCGCAAGAAGCTGCTGCTCCTGGGTGCGGTGGCGTTCGGCGCGGTGTCCGTGCTCAACGCGTACGCGTCGAGCCCCGAGATGATGATCCTGGCCCGGGCGTTGCTCGGCGTCGCGGGCGCGACCCTCATGCCGTCCACGCTCGCCCTGATCCGCAACATCTTCCACGACCCCAGGGAGCGCAGCCTCGCCGTCGGCATCTGGGGCGCCGCCGCCTCCGCGGGCGCGGCGGTCGGCCCGGTCGTCGGCGGGTTCCTCCTGGAGAACTTCTGGTGGGGCTCGGTCTTCCTCATCAACCTGCCGGTGATGGCCGTCCTGGTGCTGGTCGGCATCAAACTGCTCCCCGAGTCGCGCGACCCGAACCCGGGCCCCTGGGACCTCGTCAGCGTCGGGCTCTCACTGGTCGGCATGGTCGCCGTGGTGTATGCGGTGAAGGAGGCCGCGGTCCACGGGTTCCGCTGGGACATCGCGGTGTCGGCGGTGCTCGGCATCGCGGCCCTCGTCTGGTTCGTACGCCGCCAGCGCACCCTGGATTCGCCCCTCCTGGACATCCGGCTCTTCCACCACCGCGGCTTCTCGGGAGCGGTCCTGGCCGACCTGCTGACCATCCTCGGCCTGTCGGGCCTGGTGTTCTTCCTCTCCCAGTTCCTCCAACTGGTCCAGGGCCGTTCGCCGTTGGAGGCCGGGCTCATCGAACTGCCCGCCGCGGTCGGTGCGGTGGGAGCGGGACTCGCGGCCGGCACGATCGCCCGCCGGGCCTCCGTACGCAGCGCGGTCTCCGGCGGTCTCGCGGCGGTCGCTCTCGCCCTGGCCGCCTGTGTGGCGCTCGGCGCGGACACGAGGGTGGTGTCCCTGGGCATCGCGCTGTTCGTGGGCGGCCTCGGCGCGGGCCTCGCCTTCACGGTGACGGCCGACGTCATCCTCTCCAGCGTCCCCAAGGAGCAGGCGGGCGCGGCGTCGGCGGTCTCCGAGACCGCGTACGAACTGGGCGCGGCCCTCGGGATCGCCCTGCTCGGCTCGGTGGTGACCGGGATCTACCGCGGCTTCGAGGCCCCGCCGGGCGTCCCCGCGAACGTGGCGGCCCAGGCCCACGACTCGCTCGGCGGCGCGGTGGAGGCGGCGGTGCAGCTGCCCCCGGCTCAGGCGGAGGCGATGCTGTCCGCGGCGAAGGACGCGTTCACGTCCGGCTTCCAGACGGCGGCGGCGGTGGGGGCGGGGGTACTGTTCGCCACGGCGATCGCGGCGTGGTTCCTCCTGCGCGGCCAGAGCTTGGCGGAAGCCGCCGAACACTGAGCCCCCTGGTGCCGCCGGGGCTCGGCCCCACCCCCTGATCCCGCAGTTCCCCGCGCCCCTGGCGGGGTTGATGCAAGCAACCCTGGGGCGAAGGCGGCTACGCAGCCTTCGCCTTGGTCGCGTACATGTCCACGTACTCCTGCCCCGACAGCCGCATGACCTCCGCCATCACCGAGTCCGTGACGGCGCGCAGCACGTACCGGTCCCGGTCCATGCCCTCGTAACGCGAGAACTCCATCGGCTCGCCGAACCGGACCGTCACCTTGCCGGGGCGCGGCATGCCCGCACCGCCCGGCTGGAGCTTGTCCGTGCCGACCATCGCGAACGGCACGACCGGCGCGCCCGTCATCAGGGTGAGCCGCGCGACGCCCGTGCGACCCCGGTACAGGCGGCCGTCGGGGGAGCGGGTGCCCTCCGGGTAGATGCCGAACATCTGGCCGTTCTCCAGGACGCGGCGGCCCGTCATCAGCGCGGCCACACCGCCGTTGGCACCGTCCCGGTCGACCGGGATCATGCCGACCCCGGTGAAGAACCACGCCATGAGGCGGCCCTTGAGCCCCTTGCCCGTGACGTACTCGTCCTTGCCGATGAAGGACACCTGCCGGTCGCACACGATGGGCAGCACGATCGAGTCGATGAACGTCACGTGGTTTCCGGCGAGGATCACTGGACCGGTGCCCGGGATGTTCTCGGCGCCTTCCACCTGTGGGCGGAACATCAGGCGCATGATCGGTCCGAGCACTGCCTTGATGAGCGCGAAGCGGGACAACGGGCCCTCCGGGGTCGTCTGGGTGGGGATGGGATGTCTGTGCAGGTGAGGACGATACTCGCGGGTCACCTCTGATCGCACATCGGGTTCACGAAGTGGATACGCACATTTGACATGTGTTTGGGTCGAGTTCGGCCCGCGTTCGTCTCCGGGTACCCACAAAACATCCCGCATTTCAGCTCCGTCCGCCTACGCTCGTCCCCTCGCTTTGACAGGTGCGGGACATGCGGAAAACGCCAGTGGGAACAGCTGACTGAGGAGTGTTCATGAGCGAAGGCGAGCGGATGAGCCCCGGGCGGCGCACCGTCCTGGGTGCGGCGGGCGCGGCCGTTCTCGGCACCGCGGCCACCGGGCTCGCGGGGGCGCCGGCTTCGGCCGCGCAGCGCCACGGCCAAGGCCCGGCCGCCTACCGGGACCTGCCCGTTCCGTACGTCATCGGACACCGCGGCACCGCCGGATACCGGCCCGAGCACACGCTCGGCTCCTACCAGCACGCCCTCGACCTCGGCGCCCATGTCATCGAGCAGGACCTGGTCCCCACCAAGGACGGGCACCTGGTATGCCGCCACGAGAACGACATCTCGGCCACGACGAACGTCTCCGACCACCCCGAGTTCGCCTCCCGCAAGGCGACCAAGACCGTCGACGGGGTCGCGATCACGGGCTGGTTCACCGAGGACTTCACGCTCGCCGAGCTGAAGACGCTGCGCGCCAAGGAGCGCATACCGGGCAACCGTCAGCACAACACGCTGTACGACGGCCGCTGGGACGTACCCACCTTCGAGGAAGTCCTGCGCTGGGCGCAGGAGCAGGGCCGGCGCCTCGGCCGCCGGATCTGGCTGCACTCCGAGACCAAGCACCCCACCTACTTCCGCGGCATCGGGCTGCCCCTGGAGGACCGGGTCGCGGCCCTCCTGCGCCGCTACGGGCGCCACCGCGCGGACTCCCCGCAGTTCCTCGAATCCTTCGAGCCCAGCAGCATCCAGCGCCTGGCGAAGCTGGTCGACACACCCTCGGTGGTGCTGCTCTCCAACGCGGGAACCAAGCCCTGGGACTTCGTGGTGAGCGGCGACCCGCGCACCGTCGACGACCTGGTCGAGCCGGCCGGCCTGGAGTGGATCGCCTCCTACGCCCAGGGCATCGGCCCCACCCTCGACCTGATCATCCCCAAGGACGCCGCGGGGAAGCTGACCCGGCCGACCACTCTCGTCCGCGACGCCCACGCGCAGGGCCTGATCCTGCACCCCTACACGATGCGCAACGAGAACACCTTCCTGCCCGCCGACTTCCGGCGCGGCACCGACCCGAACGCCTACGGGGACGCCTTCGGGGCATTCAAGACGTACTTCGCGACAGGTATTGACGCGGTGTTCTCCGACAACGCGGACACCGCGCTGCTCGCCGCGGCCGACTTCCGCAAGCACTGACGCGTCTCCCCTTTCACCCGCGTACACGTTTCACCCACGTACGAGTGAGAAGTGCCCGTCGCGGAAACCGGCCTCCGCGGCGGGCGCGTCCAGCCCGGCATGGATCTCGTCACAGAGCTCAGCCCGCTCCTCGCCGCCGAGGCCGCCGCCGAGGCACCCGGCACCGGGATGGATGCCGCCGACCTCGAACAGGCCGTCTGGCTGAGGCTGTTGGAGCAGCACCCGGCGGACCCCGTGCACTGGGTGCGCACCGCCGTGCGGGCCGAGGCGCGCCGCGCCCGCCGGCTCCGGCGCCAGGAGCGGCCGTACGGCAGCTCGCCCGCCACCGACCCGGACCCGGGGCCCGAACTCGCCGCCATCACCGCCGAGCGGCGCCGCATCCTGCACGCGGCGATCGGCCGCACTCCGGGCAACTGCCCTCGCCTGCTTGCCGCGCTGCTCTCGCCCAAGGACCCCACCTACCGGGAAATCGCAGGGGAGTTGGATATCTCACAGGGCAGTCTGGGGCCGATGCGTTCCCGTTGCCTGGGATGCCTGCGCAGAATGCTGGCGGCGGAGGTTGCCGCTCCTGAACTCGGGGGAAAGGAGCGGTAGACAATCGGGGACCAGTTGAGCGAGAGGCATGCACACATGGGCATGAGCGTGACCATCTCTGCGGCCGGCGCACAGGATGCCGAGCAGATACTGAAGTTGCAGTACCTCTGCTACCAGAGTGAGGCCGAGCTCTACGGCGACTACTCGATCGAACCCCTGACGCAGACCCTTGAGGGCCTGCGGGCCGAACTCTCCTCGGGATACGCCCTGGTGGCCCGGCTCGGCGACGAGGTCGTCGCCTCGGTGCGGGGCCAGGTGGACGCGTCCGGCACCGGCCGCATCGGCAAGCTGATCGTCCATCCCCGCATGCAGGGACACGGCCTGGGCGGCCGCCTCCTGAACGCCATCGAGGCCCACTTCGCGGCGGAACTGGCCGCGAAGCGGTTCCGGTTGTTCACTGGTCATCGCAGCGAGTCGAATCTGCGGCTGTACCTTCGGCACGGGTACGCGGCTGTCGGCAGGGAGCCGGTCAGTGCGAGGCTTTCCCTCATCACCCTTGAGAAGGATGCGGCGGCTCAGGAGTTCGCTGCGAGCGCCTAGCGCTTCGCGCGCCTCAGCCACAGCATTCCGAGGATCGGCAGGATCACCGGGATGAAGAGGTAGCCCATTCCGTAGTCCGACCACACCGTCGCGTCGGGGAAGGCGGAGGCGTCCGCCAGGGTCCAGGTGCCGACGATCAGGACGAAGAGGAGTTCCGCCGCGCAGCACACCAGGGCTGCCCGGCGGGCCTTCTCGCCGCCGCGCACCAGCGAGTACGTGATGAAGCCGTACACGCAGGCCGCGATCGCGGACAGGACGTACGCCAACGGCGCCTTGCCGAAGTCCAGGGCCGTCTGGACGATCGAGCGGGACGCGGCGGCCACGGTGAACACCCCGTAGAACCAGACAAGCACCCGGCCGGGCCCGGAGCCGAGCTTGTCGGCGGGCGTGGTGTCAGTGGCGGACTCGGTCACGGTCAGCCTCCCCAGATGTCGTAGAGACGCACTTCGAGCACCGCGAGGACCACCGCGCCGGCCGAGACCGTCACCGAGCCCCACTTGGTCCGCTCGGAGAGCGAGAGGAACCCGGCGGCCGGTACGGCCGCGAACGCGCCCGCCAGATAGGCGAGGAAGATCGCGACACCCTGCTCGGGCCTCTCGCCGCGGCCGAGCTGCACGAGCCCGATCACCAGCTGCGCCAGCGCGAGGACGGTGACCACGGCCATGCCGATGAAGTGCCAGTCCTTGGTGGGCTGGTCCCGGTATGCGGCGAATCCGCACCAGGCTGCGAGGGCGAGGGCCGCGGCGGCGACCGCGACCGTCAGGGCGTCGAGCATGGGGTCGAGGGTATTACGGGCCGAAAGGCCCGATGCGCTCGACCCCACCCCCGCACGTAGGGTCGGGAGGCATGAAGATCCATGCCGAAGCCCTCCTGTTCGACAACGACGGAACGCTCGTCTCCTCCCTGGAGTCCGTCACCCGCTGCTGGACGAGATGGGCCCAGGAGTACGGGATCACCGCCGAGGACTTCGCGCGGGTGGAGCTGCACGGCCGCCCGGCCGTCGAGATCGTGGCCGACCTGCTGCCCGACGACGTCGTACCCGAGGCTCTCGCCCGCATCGAGCAGCTGGAGGTCGAGGACGTCGCCGGGGGAGTGGTGCTGCTGCCCGGCACCGCCGCCCTTCTCGCCTCGCTCCCGGCGGACCGCTGGGCCGTGGTCACCTCGGCCACCCGCAGGCTGGGCGAGGCCCGGCTCACCGAGGCCGGAATCCAGCCCAAGAACCTGATATCCGCCGACGACATCACCCGGGGCAAGCCCGACCCCGAGCCCTTCCTGCTCGCGGCGGCCCGGCTCGGCGTGGATCCGGCACGCTGCGTGGTGTTCGAGGACGCCCCGGCGGGGCTCGCCGCCGGCCGCGCGGCGGGCATGACGACCGTGGCCTTGACCACAACGCACCGCGCCGACGAGCTCGTCGCCGACGTGGTCGTGAAGGACCTCTCGGCCGTGTCCGCGCAGGCCACGGCCGGTGGGGTGGAGATCACCACGGCGGAGTGAGCCCGTCCATAGGGCAGTCCAAGGATGTCCGGTATTCGGACATCCTTGATCTGTTTCTGATCGCTTCTGCTTTACTTGCCCACATGACCACGACGAGCAGCCGCACCCTTGCGACCGAGGCGATGATGACGCTCGGTGCTCGTTGTATGTGTCGAATGTGCGCCTTCTGAGGGCCCCCGCCTGAGCCTCGCGCCCCGAAGCGAGACGCCCCCAAGGTCTTGATGACCAGGGTGGGCCCCCTGGCCGCGCCGCCCGATTCCGTAACAAACCCATGGATTCGGCCTGCCCCCGCGCACACCGTGCCCCCGGTATCCACCGATGAGGCCGAGCCGCGCCCCGAACACGTTTGCCCCGTGCCGGCATACCCCGCGCCGCGCACTCGACAGTGACGGAACTCCCTGTGATCACCACAACGGGCCTGACCAAGGTCTACCAGTCGCGCGGACGAGATATCACCGCGCTCGACGGCGTCGACCTGCACGTCCGCGAGGGCGAGGTGTACGGCGTCATCGGCCAGAGCGGCGCCGGAAAGTCCTCCCTCATCCGCTGCGTCAACCTCCTGGAGCGCCCCACCTCCGGCACGGTGACCGTCGACGGCGTCGACCTCACCGCACTCGCCGGCCGCGGCCGGCGGGCCGGCAAGGACCTGCGCCGGGCCCGCTCCCGCATCGGCATGGTCTTCCAGCACTTCAACCTGCTGTCCTCGCGCACCGTGCAGGACAACATCGAGCTGCCCCTGGAGATCCTCGGCGTCTCCGGCAAGGAGCGCTCCCGCAAGGCCCTCGAACTGCTCGACCTGGTAGGCCTCGCCGACAAGGCCAAGGCCTACCCGGCCCAGCTCTCCGGCGGCCAGAAGCAGCGCGTCGGCATCGCCCGCGCCCTGGCCGGCGACCCCAAGGTGCTGCTCTCCGACGAGGCGACCAGCGCGCTCGACCCCGAGACGACGCGCTCCATCCTCCAGCTCCTTCGCGACCTCAACCAGCAGCTCGGCCTCACCGTCCTGCTCATCACGCACGAGATGGACGTCGTCAAGACGATCTGCGACTCGGCCGCGCTGATGAAGAAGGGACGGATCATCGAGTCCGGCACCGTCAGCGAACTGCTCGCCACCCCCGGCTCCGAGCTCGCCGCCGAACTGTTCCCGGTGACCGGCGAGGCCACCGGCCCCGAACGCACCGTCATCGACGTCACCTTCCACGGCGAGGCCGCCACCCAGCCGGTCATCTCCCAGCTGGCGCGGACCTACAACATCGACATATCGATCCTGGGTGCCGCCATGGACACCGTCGCCGGCAAGCAGATCGGCCGGATGCGGATCGAACTGCCCGGCGCATACGAGGAGAACGTCGTCCCGGTCGGCTTCCTGCGCGAGCAGGGCCTCCAGGTGGACGTGGTGGACGACAGCGTGATCGACAGCCAGGTGCTCGACCTGGTCGAGGAAGGTGCCAAGTGAGCTGGTCGGAGATGCAGCCGCTGTTGTCGCAGGGAACGTACGACAGCTTCTACATGGTGCTGTGGGCGACCGTCGTGACCATCGGGCTCGGGCTGCCGCTCGGTGTGCTGCTCGTCCTCACCGACAAGGGCGGGCTGCTCCAGAACCGTCCGGTGAACAAGGTCGTCGGCGTGATCGTGAACATCGGCCGCTCGCTGCCCTTCATCATCCTGCTGATCGCCCTGATCCCCTTCACCACCTGGGCCGTCGGCACCTTCATCGGCCCCAGCGCCATGATCGTGCCGCTCTCCATCGGCGCCATCCCGTTCTTCGCGCGGCTCGTGGAGACCTCCGTCCGAGAGGTCGACCACGGGCTCGTCGAGGCCGTCCAGTCCATGGGCGGCGGCATCCCCACCATCGTGTGGAAGGTGCTGCTCCCGCAGGCGCTGCCCTCCCTCGTCTCCGCGATCACCACCACCGTGATCACCCTGGTCAGCTACTCCGCGCTGGCCGGCGCGGTCGGCGGCGGCGGCCTCGGCTCGGTCGCCATCACCTACGGCTACCAGCGCTTCGAGACCAACTTCATGCTCATCACGGTGGCCGTCCTGATCGTCATCGTCACCGTGATCCAGCTGCTCGGCGACGGTGTCGTGCGCCTGCTCGCCCGCCGCGGCCGGACCTCCTGAACTTCTCTCCCCAGGGCCCGAACTCCTTGTCCGGGCGTCGCACCGCACCACCGGAAAGAGGCACTTTTCGTGCGTAAGAACACCAAGATCACCGCTGCCGCCCTCGCCACCGCCGCGCTCGCCGTCGGCCTCACCGCCTGTGGCTCCTCCTCCGACCCGAAGCCGGCCGGCAAGGCCGACGGCGCCAAGGCCGACGAGTCCAAGGCGCTGGTCGTCGCCGCGTCCCCGACGCCGCACGCCGACATCCTCAAGTTCGTCAAGGACAACCTGGCGGCCAAGGCCGGACTCAAGCTGGAGGTGAAGGAGTTCACGGACTACGTCCTGCCCAACACCGCCACCGAGCAGGGCCAGGTCGACGCCAACTTCTTCCAGCACAAGCCGTACCTGGACGACTTCAACAAGAAGAACGGCACCCACGTCGTGCCCGTCGTCAACGTGGAGCTGGAGCCGCTCGGCCTCTACTCCCACAAGGTCAAGTCGCTGAAGGACATCGCCTCCGGCCAGACGGTCGCCGTCCCCAACGACACCACCAACGAGGGCCGCGCCCTCCAACTCCTCGCCTCCAACGGCCTGATCACGCTGAAGGACGGCGTGGGCTCCGGTGCCAAACTCTCCGACATCAAGGACAGCAAGGGCCTGAAGTTCAAGGAGCTGGAGGCCGCCACGCTGCCCCGCGCCCTGGACCAGGTCGACGCCGCGGTCATCAACGGCAACTACGCCATCGAGGCCGACCTGAAGCCGGCCAAGGACGCCCTCGCCCTGGAGAAGGCGGACGGCAACCCGTACGCCAACTTCCTCGCCGTCAAGCAGGGCAACGAGAACGACCCGCGCATCCAGAAGCTCGCCAAGCTCCTGAACTCCGACGAGGTCAAGAAGTTCATCAACGACAAGTACGCGGGCTCCGTCGTCCCCGCGTTCGGCCCCGCCAAGTAGCCCTCCCGGCACGGCAGTACGAAGGTCCCGGACACCGCACGAGGTGTCCGGGACCTTCGTCGCAACGCCCACCCGGCCATGCGCGCCGAGGGCCCGATGCTGCATGCTGTGCCTTTACGGTCCTTATAGGTTGACGGGCCACGGAGGTTCCAGGGCCTTCGCGGTCCCCACGGCGGTCCACGGCATGGAGCGGCACATGACTACCCCCTTTCCGGTGTTCCCGGACATCTCCATCAGCACGGACCGCCTGGTGCTGCGCCCCTTCGAGGATGCCGACAGCCCCGCACTCATCGAGATGATGAACGACGAGCAGGTCGTCGCCTGGACCTCGGTGCCCCACCCCTACACGGCCCGCGACGCCGAGGACTGGATCCGCCACTTCGCGCCCCGCGAGCGCTCCGAGGGCCGAGGAATCGTTCTGGCGGTCACCGAATTCCTCACCCAGCGCCTCGTCGGCATCATCCACCTCCAGAACACCAACTGGCGCACCCTGGCCACCGAGGTCGGCTACGTCGTGGCGCCCTGGGCGCGCGGCGAGGGCTACGCCACCGAGGCCGTGCTCGCCGCCGCCCAATGGCTGTTCAGGGACCAGCGGTTCGAGCGCCTCGAACTGCGCACGGCCGCCGACAACACCGCCTCCCAGCAGGTCGCCCAGAAGATCGGCTGCATCAGCGAGGGCGTGCTGCGCAACGCCTGGATAGCGCGGACCCAGACGGAGGACGGCGGCTGGACGGACATCCGCACCGACCTCATCGTGTGGAGCCTGCTCCCCGAGGACCTCGACGGCGTCGCCGACCAGCTCGCGGACGCCGGATACGCCTCCTTCACCGACTGGAACTGATGCCCGGCCACCGGCCGCATCGGAATTCCGGGGCTACCCTCACTGGTACCGGCAGCTGAGCCGGACCGCCCCGAGCTGCGACAACACCTGGAGACTGACCAAGATGGCCGACCGCGTCACGGTGATCGGCTGGGACGGCTCGCCCCTCACCCCCGCGGCCACCTCCGCCCTCTCCGCGGCCACTCTGGTGGCAGGCGCCGCCCACCACCTCGCACTCCCCGAAGTACCCGCGGGCGCCGAGCGCATCCGGCTCGGCAGCGTGAGCCTGGCCGCCCGCCGCATCGCAGGCCACCGCGGCAGCGCGGTCGTCCTCGCCGACGGCGACCCCGGCTTCTTCGGCGTCGTACGCACCCTCAGGGCCCCCGAGCACGGCCTGGAGGTCGAGGTCGTGCCCGCCGTGTCGTCCGTCGCGGCCGCCTTCGCACAGGCCGGGATGCCGTGGGACGACGCCCAAGTCGTCGTCGCCCACCCCCGCACCCTGCGCCGCGCCGTCAACGTCTGCCGCGCCCACCCCAAGGTCGCCGTCCTCACCTCGCCCGGCGCCGGACCCGCCGAACTCGCGCTGCTCCTCGACGGCGTCCACCGCACCTTCGTCATCTGCGAGGAGCTCGGCAGCGACCGCGAGCAGGTCACCGTCCTCACCTCCGAGAACGCCGCCGACCACGCCTGGCGCGACCCCAACGTCGTCATCGTCCTCGGCGGCGGCCCCGCGACCGAGGGCGACGGCTGGCTCGCAGGACCCGCCCCGGGCTACCCGTCCGCGCCGCGTGGCTGGGCGCTGCCCGCCCGGGAGTACGGCGCGGGGCTCGGCCCCGGCGAATCCACCGAACTGCGCGCCGCCCAACTCGCCCGGCTCGGCCCGCGCGTCGGCGACCTCGTCTGGGACATCGGCTGCGGCAGCGGCGCCCTGTCCGCCGAGGCGGCCCGGTTCGGCGCCGCCGTCATCGCCGTCGACGACAGTACGGACGCCTGCTCGCGCACCGAATCCACCGCCCGCCGCTTCGGAGTTCAGGTCCAGGTCGTCCGCGGCCGGGCCCCGCACGTCCTGGAGTCGCTGCCCGAACCCGACGTCGTACGCGTCGGAGGCGGGGGCGCCACCGTCGTGGAGGCGTGCGCCGACCGCAGGCCGGAGCGCATCGTGACGCACGCGGCCACCCGGGACGAGGCGGAGGCCGTGGGCGCCGCGCTGAGCGCCGGCGGATACGAGGTCGAGTGCGCGCTCATCCAATCGGTCGACCTCGACACGAGCGCCTGGTCGGAGCGCGAACGCTCGGTCGCCTTCCTGCTCTCCGGAAGGCGGAAAGAGAGATCCCTGTGACCCTTCCGGCGCGTCGCGGGGGGTAGGCTGGCCGATCGTTGTACCGCACCCGGCCGTTCGGCGTTCCTCTCGCCAAGGGCCGGAAACGGGGACCACTTTGGGACTCGATCGCGGTACGGCACATCCGGGGGACGCGCAACGTGGCGCAGCCCACACGGTCCGTGGCCGAGACTGACCGCCACGGCGGCGGAGGCCCGCGACAATGCATGGTGTCGTTGATGCCTGCGGGCCGTTCGCAACCGCGCGGCGCACACGTTCTGAGCGACGGTGCCTCACGCGTCCAGCGTGTGCGGCCCCGGGCGCAGGCCGAAGGAGCACTACAGATGGGCGAGGGGTACGCATGACTGACACCGGCCAGGTCCCGGGCGAGGGACTGCCGGAGAACGCAGGCATGGTGGAACAGCCGGGCGTCCCCGCTCCCGGTGCCTACACCTTCCTCGACCCCTCCGAGAACACCGCGGACGACGACGATCTGCTGCTGATGCCGGGCGCCCAGGGCGCCTGGATCGACCCGCAGTCCGCTCCCGCCCCCGCCATGGCCCAGGTGCCGCCCGCACCGGGCCAGGCCGAGCCCGGCGCGCACGAGACCGGCGGCCGCGACACCGGCTCCGTGGAGCTCGGCGGTGTACGCGCCCCGCAGGCGCCCGCGGGAGCGACCCCGCCGCCCCGCCGCCCGCTCCACCTCGGCCCGCAGGTGCCGGACGCCTCCGCCGGAGTCGTACGCTCCCTCGCCGACCGGGGCCCGGCCGGCACCCCCGTGAACCCGATGCCCGTGCGCACCCAGGGCCCGCCGACCGCCGGTCCCGAGTACCTGGACGTCCCGCGAGAGGAACCCGCGGCGCAGCTGTCGGCACCGCAGCTCGGGGAGCTTCCGCCGCAGCCCGGTATGGCATGGACGCCGCAGCAGCGAACAGCGCCCCACGAGTCACTCAACACACCCATGCCCCCTGCAGAAACGGTCGTCCCGGAGGAGTTCGCGGTCCAGGCGTCGGTTCCGGCCGTTCAGCCGCAGGCCGCCGAACACGCGGCACAGCCGGTCGCGCAGCCCGCCCTGCTCGTGGACCAGCTCGTCGCCCAGCAGGCGGTTCCGCAGATGGCCCAGCAGGCGGCCCAGCAGCCCGGACAGCCGCAGCCCGTGGGCCAGTTCGTGCCCGTCGAGGGCTCGGTGCCGACCGGCCCGCACCTCGCGCCCGCACCGGTGCAGCCCGTACCCGAAGCACCCGTACAGGAAGCGCCTGTTCCGGAAGCGCCGCGTGCTCAGGACGTGCCGCAGCCGGCGCCGGAGCCTGCCGCTCCCCCCGCGCAGCCCGTCGCTCCGGTCGCCGCCCAGCCGGAGCCGGCCGCGCCCGCCGAACCCGCCGCCCCGATCGCCGTCGAGCCCGTGGCCGCCGAAGCCCCGGCCGCCGAACCGGCCGTGGCGGAGCAGGCCCCGGCCGCGCCGGTCGCCGCCGAGCCGATCGCCGTCGAGCCGGTGGCGGCCGAGCCCATCGCGGCCGAACCCGTGCCCGCCGAGCCGGTGACCGTGGCCGCGCCCGTCGCCGAGGCTCCCCAGCCCGTGGTCGTGGCGCCCGTGCCCGCTCAGGCCGCAGCCCCCGAGGCCCAGCCGGTCGCCGTGGCGCAGCCCCAGGCGACCGCGCCCGTCGCCGCCCCCGCGCCGCAGCCCGCCGCCGAGGAGCAGGCGCCGCAGCAGGTGAGCGTGCCCGGGCCCGAGGCGCCCGCCGCCGTCGCGGCCGAGCCGGTCGCCGGTCAGGCCGTGGCGGCCGAGCCCGTGCTCGTACCGCGGCAGGAGCAGCCCGCGGCAGCCGAGGCCCAGGCCGCCGAACCGGCCCAGGAGACCCCCGAAGCGGTTCCGGCTGAGGCTCTTGAAGCCGAAGAGCCGCTCGAAGTGATCAGCGCGCCGCAGCCCGCCGAGGCCCCGGAAGCCGCTACGGAGCCCGCCGCCCCGGAGGAGCTCGCCGAGGTCTTCGAGGCCCCGGAACAGGCGCCCGCCGCCCCCGGCTACGACGACGCCGAGCGCGAGGCCGTGCTGCGCGTCATGCGCGAGCGCCGCGACATCCGCAACGGCTTCCGCGGCGACCCGATCCCGCACGAGGTGCTGCTCCGCGTCCTGGAGGCGGCCCACACCGCGCCCTCCGTCGGCCACTCCCAGCCCTGGGACTTCGTGGTCATCCGGTCCGCCGAGACCCGCCGCACCATGCACGAACTCGCCCAGCGCCAGCGCGAGGCGTACGCCAAGTCGCTGCCCAAGGGCCGGGCCAAGCAGTTCAAGGAACTGAAGATCGAGGCCATCCTCGACACCCCGGTGAACATCGTGGTCACCGCGGACCCGACCCGCGGCGGCCGGCACACCCTCGGCCGCTACACGCAGCCGCAGATGGCCCCGTACTCCTCCGCGCTCGCCGTCGAGAACCTGTGGCTCGCCGCCCGCGCCGAAGGCCTCGGCGTCGGCTGGGTCTCCTTCTTCGACGAGCGCGAGATGGTCCGCGCGCTCGGCCTGCCCGAGCACCTCGAAGTCGTCGCCTACCTCTGTGTCGGCTACGTCGACGAGTTCCCCGAGGAGCCCGAGCTGATGCAGGCGGGCTGGTCCAAGCGCCGCCCGCTGTCCTGGGTCGTCCACGAGGAGACGTACGGCCGCCGCGCGCTGCCCGGTGAGGACCCGCACGACCTCCTTGAGGAGACCGTCGCGGGCATCCGCCCCCTTGACGCGAAGGCGCTCGGCGAGGCCTGGGAGCGCCAGAAGCGGATGACCAAGCCCGCGGGCGCGCTCGGCATGCTGGAGATCATCTCCGCGCAGCTGTCCGGCCTCTCGCGCAAGTGCCCGCCGCCGATCCCGGAGCCGGCCGCCGTCGCGATCTTCGCCGGCGACCACGGCGTGCACGCCCAGGGCGTCACCCCCTGGCCCCAGGAAGTCACCGGCCAGATGGTCGCCAACTTCCTCGGCGGCGGCGCGGTCTGCAACGCCTTCGCCAACCAGGTGGGCGCCGAGGTCTGCGTCATCGACGTGGGCGTCGCCTCCGAACTCCCGGCCACGCCCGGCCTGTTGCCCCGGAAGGTACGCGCCGGCACGGCCGACATGACGACCGGCCCCGCGATGACCCGCGAGGAGGCGATCGCCGCCATCGAGGTCGGCATCGACACCGCCCGCGACCTGGTGGCGGCCGGGAACAAGGCGCTCCTCACGGGCGAGATGGGCATCGCCAACACCACCGTGTCGGCCGCCCTGATCTCCCTCTACACGGGCGTCGACCCGGCCGAGGTCACCGGCCGCGGCACCGGCATCAACGACGAGACGCACGCCCGCAAGGTCGACGTCGTACGCCGCGCCCTCGAACTCCACCAGCCGGACCCGGCCGACCCCATCGGCGTCCTCGCCGCGATCGGCGGCCTGGAGCACGCGGCTCTGGTCGGCTTCCTGCTCGGTGGCGCCTCGCTGCGTACGCCGGTGATCCTCGACGGCGTCAGCACCGGAGCCGCCGCCCTGGTCGCCCGCGCGATCGCCCCCGAGGTGCTCTCCGCCTGCATCGCGGGCCACCGCAGCGCCGAGCCCGGCCACGTGGCCGCCCTCAACAAGCTGGGCCTGCGCCCCCTGGTCGACCTGGACCTCCGCCTCGGCGAGGGCACCGGCGCCCTGCTCGCCCTCCCGGTGGTGCAGAGCGCGGCCCGGGCGATGCACGAGGTCGCGACGTTCGACTCGGCGGGCGTCACCGAGAAGTAGCCCGTACGCACGACGAGCGGGGGGGGGGGGGGGGGGGCCCCCCCCCCCCCCCCCCCCCCCCCCCCAAAACCAAAAAAACACAC